>JAZRCC010000202.1:0-10722 GCA_045635405.1 Alistipes sp. | reverse complement strand
CCGCTACCAAGACAAACATCAGGGAACGCAAAGCACTATGCTCCAACACCTCGCCACGCTCCGCCGCCATAGCCGCAGCCGTCACGTCGCCAAGTTCGAAGTGCAGACCTCGCTCGATAAGGTGGTCGCCACCACTCTGTTTGAGCATATATTGGAACTGCTCCGCCATAGCCTGTGCATCGGTTTCGTAGCCGAAATCGAACATCGTCGCACCAAAGAGGGCAAACATCAGAGCCACGCCCACCGTAATGCCACCCGATGCAAGGATAGCCCTACGCAGATGGCGTTGCGACGATACGTCCGCTGCCATCACAGCGACCCGCCAAATGCCATACCCAGCCATCATCGGCACCAGCCACTCGACAACAACCAACGCCATAGAGACCGTGCGGAACTTGTTGTAGAAGGGCAGATACTCCATCGCCCACTCCGTAAACCACATAGCGTGATAGCCCCACGCCAAGAGCAGCATCAGCACCGCAGATGCCACCACCCACCAACGATTGCGGGCATCGGCAAGCAGCAGTCCGAGCAGTGCGAAAAATATCGCCACAGCACCCAGGTAGGTAGGGCCTGCCGTATAGGGTTGGTCGCCCCAATAGAGCGGAAGTTGCGTAGCCCACTCGCCCAGACCAACCTCGTCGAGCGACTGTGCCACCGTACCACCCTTCGCAAACGAGTCGGTGCTGCTCTTGCCGATAAAGTCGGGGATAAAGAGCGTCCAACTCTCGGCAATGCCGTAACTCCAAGCCGTAGCGTACTGAATATCTAAACCTTTCGTTGCCGACTCCTCGGTAGCAACCTCGCTACCGCCACGGGTGGTATCAGCCGTATGTTGTGCCGTATAGTAGAGTGCTGAGAAGTTAGCCCCGACAGCCACAATGCCAGCCGCCAAGAGCAACATCGTGCGTCGCCCAAAGTCACGCAACACACCCTGTCGCAGAGCCACAATGCCCTCGCTAATCCACAAGCAGAGTGTCGTCAGCAGGAAGTAGTATGTCACCTGCGGATGGTTGGCACCAATCTCCAACGCCCCAAAGAGTGCCACCAATGCTGCACCGACCAACGCATTGCGACGCAGTGCGTATGCCACCGCACCCAACATCGGCGGTGCATAGACCATCGCCCACACCTTCGTTATGTGGCCCGCATCGATAATCAGAAAGAGGTAGGTCGAGAGTCCGTATGCCAGACCCGCAACCACCGTTGCCCACGGCGATATTCCCATAAGCAACATAGCCAGAAATGCCGCCATCATAGCCATCACAACCATTCCGATAGGTTGCGAATCGCCCTGTATGACGCTCTCTGCCACACCTTTAAGGAGTTGCGACGGGTAGCGGATATTTATCAGATAGGCGGGCATTCCGCCAAACATAGCACCCGTCCATTGTGGGTCCTCGCCCGACTGTTCTCGGCACTCGCGGATGTCGCGACTCATACCGTCGAACTGCACCACGTCGTGCTGCCGCAACCGACGACCCTCCAACTGCGGTGCAAATGCCCACACGGCAACCACCACATAGAGAACTACTGCCACGATATAGGGCAGGAATTTTGATATTTTGCCTTCCGTTTTTACCATATCATTAGAAAAGTATCGCTCAAAGGTAGAAAAAAACCGCGAGATTTCATCCATTACTAACGAAATTTGACTATCTTTGGCAAAATATTAGGCGTTTTATGGTAACACTTGACGAGATACGACAGCCAATCGAGGAGCGAATAGGTGAGTTTGAGGCATTTGTGCGACGTTCGTTCAACGAACGAGAGGGTTCGCTGCTTGACGAGATGGTTGAGTATATACTTTCGTCGCGAGGCAAGGGTCTGCGTCCTATCGTCGTGATGTTGGCTGCACAGTGTGTCCGCCCTACGATACCGTTCGGTCAGCGAACAATGCTCGCCGCAATGCTTACGGAGATGATTCACACCGCATCGCTCGTCCACGACGATGTTATCGACGAGTCAAATCTGCGTCGCGGTCGTGCCTCGGTAAATGCCCGCTGGCAGTCGCGAAATGCGGTACTCGTGGGCGACTACATCCTCGCCCGCAATATGAATATCGGTCTGAAAAGTGGTCAGTTCGACCTGCTCAACCACATCATCGGCTCGATGGCAACACTCTGCGAAGGCGAAATCTTGCAGAGCGACCACGCCGCAAAACTTGATATCAACCGCGAGGCATACTTCGATATCATCTACAAAAAGACCGCATCGCTATTCGGCACCGCAGCCTCGGCAGGAGCACTCTCGGTGGGTGGCTCTCACGACCAAATCTCGGCTATGCGTGACTATGGCGAGGCGTTGGGTATGGCGTTCCAGATTGTCGATGATATCTTGGACTATACGCCCGATGCCGCAACGGGAAAACCCTCGGCAAACGACCTGCGGGAGCGAAAAATCACCCTGCCGCTTATCGAGGCGTTGGCAGTCGGCAGCGATGAGGAGCGAAGTCGCATCCTCGCACTCGTAGAGCAGTGCAACGTCAGCGACGAGGCGGTCGAGGAGGTGCGTGCGTTTGTGGAGCAGAAGGCGGGCGTGGCTGCCGCACAGAAGGTGCTGCAACGATTCCTGCAACGTGCAATGTCCGCCCTCAACTCGTTCGACGAGAGCCCCGCACGCGAGGCAATGCTCAAACTCTGCTGCTTTGTGGCGGAGAGGGATAGGTAACGCCGCGAAGGGAGATTAGGGAGATTAGGGAGTTTAAGGAATTTAGGGAGAGCGACCAAAGGCGACAGGCGATGACAGCCACCGAGTTTTAAGGTCAAGTAAGGTCTTTTAAGGTCAGATAAGGTCGAGTAAGGTCATATAAGGTCGAGTAAGGTCGGCGGCGGAAACCGCTAACAACCTTTAATAACCTTTAACAACCCTTTCGGCAAAGCCGTTGCTGCTTTGCAGCAAAACAAAAACCGCATCGGCAAAGCCGATGAAAACAAAGCACACAAAAACCTAAAAAACAATAGTTTATGGAACAGAAACAGAACAAAAACGTGTTGGCGATTATCGTGATGATTCTCCTCTTCGGAATGATCTCGTTTGTCACCAACCTTGCATCCCCGATGGGTGATGTGTTGAAAAACCGCTTTACAATTCCTAACTGGCAGGGTACGTTGGGTGTATTTGCCAACTTTATCGCCTATGCCGTAATGGGTATCCCTGCGGGTAACATTCTCCAAAAGCGTGGCTACAAATTCACCGCTCTGGCTGCTGTCAGCGTCGGCTTTATCGGCGTGGCTATCCAGACTTTGGCTGGCGTAGTTGGCGATATGGGCTTTGGCGTATATCTGCTCGGTGCGTTTGTTGCCGGATTCTCGATGTGTATGCTCAACATCGTGGTAAACCCTATGCTCACCAAGTTGGGTGGCGGTGGCAACCGTAGCAATCAGCTCATTCAGATTGGTGGCTCGTTCAACTCGTTGATGGGTACGACGGTTATCCTGATGACCGGTATCCTCATCCCAAACATCGTCGAGGCATCTATCAGCCAGGTATTCCCATTGATGTACACTGCGTTGGCAATCTTTGCCGTAGCGTTCGTGGTGATTCTCCTCACCAAGATTCCTGAAAACCCTGTGCAGGTCGTAAAGGAGGAGGCTGCCGACAAGATTGGCCCTCTGTCGTTCCGTCACTTCAAGTTGGGTGCCATCGCAATCTTCATCTATGTAGGTGTCGAGGTGGGTATTCCTAACGTATTGCAGAAGTGGTTGCAGAATGGTGGTCTGACCGTAAAGGAGGGTGCCGAGGCTATCGCAGGTACCGTAGCAGCGACATATTGGTTGCTGATGTTGGTGGGCCGTCTGTTGGGTGCTGCCGTAGGTGGTAAGGTATCGGCAAAGGCTATGCTTACGACCGTATCGGTAGTTGGTCTTGTATTGGTTTCGAGTGCCATACTGCTCGACCCTGCAACCGTAGTGAGCCTCCCTGTATTCAAGGGTACGGCTGGCTTTGGCTTGGCAGAGGTGCCTGTAAATGCAGCATTGTTGGTATTGTGCGGTTTGTGCACCTCGGTGATGTGGGGCGGCATCTTCAACCTCGCAGTCGAGGGTTTGGGCAAATATACCGAGCAGGCTTCGGGTATCTTTATGGCGATGGTTTGCGGTGGCGGTATCTTGCCACTCGTACAGAACCTCGTTGTCGATAAGGTCAGCTACTTGGCAAGCTACTGGGTAATCTTCGCCGGCCTTATCTATCTGCTCTACTACGCATTGATTGGCTGCCGCAATAACGCGAAATAGCCACTACAAATAGCAATATAGCGGAGCAAAACGACTCCGCCCAAAAAGAGAATCGGTCTGGTGCATCTGCATCAGACCGATTTTAGTGTAGCCTTTTGCTAAAAAGGCAGGTCGATAACATACGAAGAGCCTATATCTGTTACCATATTGTCGCATTGCATATTGCTAAATATTTTCGCCTGTTTTTGCAGCTTATCAATATACTCATTCCGCTTTGTACTATCAAAAAGTTCCTCCTTTCTTGCTCTGCTTATATGCAAGTAAGACTCTTCTTGGTCTATGCCCAAAAAACGCCGCCCCAACAGATTTGCAGCAATACCCGTAGTGCTACTACCTGCAAATGGATCCAAAATCCACTCTCCGGGCTTCGTTGACGCCTGAATAATTCGAGACAACAGACATAGTGGTTTCTGTGTTGGATGTTTACCACAAGATTTCTCCCATTTTGCTATGGCTGGTAAACTCCAAACATCTCGCATTTGAGTCCCTCCATTTATCTCCTTCATCAACTCGTAATTGTAGTAATGGGGCTCTTTGGCATCTCGCCTCGCCCATAAAATATACTCTGCCGAGTGCGTAAAATAGCGACACGAAAGATTTGGTGGAGGATTGGTTTTGACCCAAGTAATGCAGTTCAAAATTTTAAAGCCCAACTCCGTTAAACATCGAGCAATAGCAAATATATTATGATAAGTGCCACTCACCCATATTGTTCCGCCCTCTTTAAGTTTGTTGCGACACGCCGAAAGCCACTCTTTGTCAAACGCATAATCGGCGTCCACTCCTTGTGATTTATCCCAACTGCCCTTATTGACACTCACCATTTTACCACTCTGCACGCTAATACCATCGTTTGACAAATGATATGGAGGGTCGGCAAAAATCATATCGAACTGAAACTCGAACGAGTTAAGCAGCTCAATACAATCCCCTTTTAGGAGAGTGAAATGTCTATCAGATGATTTGTAAAATGGGACTATCATTAAAGGCCCTTTATGTCGTTTATGAACTCCGACATTGATGTAAGATTATAAACTCGCGGTATAATGGCATAAGCCTCTTCCAACTTATTTTTTGCAGAGTGCCAACCCTGCCCATCCGTTATCCAAACAAATTCGTATTGTGGATATTGGTTTATCTTGGGTGCTATATCGGAGTATGAGCGAGCCGTTTCATTTAATTTTGAGCCACCGCCATTATAATAATTTGCCTCTATCAGGTAGGTCTTTGTTTGTGTTACAACAACAAAATCAAATCGTTTTAGGTCGGCACCAAGGGCCTTTATTGCCGGAAACTCCGTACTATTAACCTCGGTTCTAAATGCAATACCCGCATCTGTAAACTTTTTAGCAACAGCCGCAGCCATAATATTGCCACCCCTATTCTTTCTTGCATTGGTATCAAGCCCGACCTCAACACCAAAGACATAATCAACAAGATTTGTTATCTTCTTCGAAGAAAACACCGCAGCAAGACCTGTACTCTCCACAAATTTCCAAATACTCTCTACGTCTGTAAAATAGGAGGAGACTATCACGGGACGATACTCCTCGTTCAACACCTTCTTATTGTCAGACGAACGCACCGCCACCAAAATATCCAACACCTCAAATGTTGTAGGATTCTCTGCGAACAGTTCGGCGATTGCCGTTTTCAGATCAGCCTTGCCCAATAGATAATTCAACTGATTGAGCTTAATAGAGATTTTTGCAACATTACGAGAAACTTTCGCAAAATCGGTAAAAGATTCCAATGTGGCGTTTGTCTCGCTCAATTGAGACATAAACAGATTAAAGTCTTTCATTTGGCTATGCGTTTACAACATTTGAAATCATAATCTCCGACACAAGCCCTCTGTTGTTTGGGTTTGCGTTTATCAACCTCGTGGCAGAGACTCGTTTTATCTTAAATTGATAATATATCTGTTCAAAAAAAGACTCTCCCGTTGTCTCCTCGATAGGGTCGGAATTGCTTGCAACAAACATTGCATTTTTCTGATTAATCCGAGTGCAGAAATCTCTTAATCGAATCTGCTCGGCATCATCAAATCCCCCTTTGGCATAAGAGGTAAATGACGATGTCTCCGACAGTGGCTTATATGGTGGATCTAAATAAAAAATGGTAGATGACCCTGCGTATTGTTCTGTGGTGGCAAAATCCCCACAAAGAATCTCAACCCGTTGCAAAAGTTTAGACACTGCAAGCAGGTTACGCTTGTCGCATATTCTCGGATTGGCATATTTGCCGTATGGCACATTAAACTCGCCCTTGGAATTTACTCTATACAAACCATTAAAACAGGTTCTATTCAAAAAAATAAACAACGAGGCTGTCTCTATATCTGATATGCTTTTGGTGTTGAACCTCTTTCGCATCTCTAAAAAAAGAGCCTTTCGCCCATCTGCACTGCGTGATAGGTATTGCTCCTGCAACAACTCTAATTCGCAAATAAGGCTATGTACATTGCTTTTTATAACCCGATATGTACATATCAGCTCCTTGTTTATATCATTTATAATAGCACGATGAATATTTGGACACTCCTGCAAAATCCATAACAGCACAGCACCGCCCCCAACAAATGGCTCAACATATGTCAAATCCCTATATTGACGCAGATTCGTCGGAAGAGATTTCTTCACCTCGTCCAATAATTGGGTTTTGCCTCCTGCCCATTTTACAAAGGGTTTTGCCTTAAATTCATCCATACTCGCACAAAAATACAAAATTTTCGGTTATAATCAAAGAGCAAATGTACTCCTCATAATTTTTATTTTGGATATTAACCCACTTTACACCGACCCTGTTTATACAAAAAGGACGGAAATATTTGATTTCCGTCCCTCTATTCGTCCCTTGCGGGTTGTTTACTTGCGGATTGCAGCTACGCCCGGAAGCTCTTTGCCCTCCATATACTCCAACAGAGCACCACCGCCTGTCGAAACATACGAAACCTTATCGGCCAAGCCGAACTTGTTGATGCAGGCAACCGAGTCGCCACCACCAATCAACGAGTAGGCACCCTGTGCGGTTGCCTCGGCGATAGCCTCGGCTACGGCACGCGAGCCGGTCGAGAACTTGTCAATCTCGAATACGCCAACAGGACCGTTCCAGAGGATGGTCTTGCTTGCGAGAATCTCCTCACGGAAGAGTTTCTTACCCTGCTCGGAGATATCGACACCCTCCCAAGCATCAGGAATCGACATTACCGATGCCGACTGTGTGTTAGCCTCCTGCGAGAAGTCGTCTGCGATAAGTGCGTCAGGCGAAGTGACAATCTTGATACCCTTCTCGGCTGCCTTCTTCAAGATATCGAGGGCAACAGGGAACATATCGGGCTCGCAAATCGACTTACCAACCTTGCCACCCTGTGCTGCTGCGAAGGTGTAGGTCATACCGCCGCCGATGATAATCTTATCGACCTTCTCCATCAACTTCTCGATGATGGTAATCTTGGTCGAAACCTTCGAGCCACCTACGATAGCCGTAAATGGACGCTGTGGATTCTGCAACATACCGTCGATAGCCTTCAACTCGTTCTCCATAACGTAGCCGAACATCTTGTCGGTTGGGAAGTAATCGGCAATCAGAGCGGTCGATGAGTGTGCACGGTGAGCCGTACCGAACGCATCGTTGATATAGCAGTCGGCATACGAAGCGAGCTTCTTCACGAACTCCTTCTGTGGGCCCTCCTTCAGAGCCTTCTTTGCTGCCTTCTTCTCCTCGTCGGTAGCATCCTCTGCCAAACCGCGTGGCTTGCCCTCCTCCTCGGCATAGAAGCGGAGGTTTTCGAGCAACATCACCTCACCCGGACGGAGTGCGGCTGCCATCTCGGCTGCCTTTTCGCCCATACAGTCGCCCGCAAACATCACCTTATAGCCCAAACGAGCCTCGATTGCAGGGATAATCTGTTCGAGCGAGAACTTTGGATCGGGATTCTTCTTTGGACGGCCGAGGTGCGACATCAAAATAACGGCACCACCCTTCTCCAACACCTTCTTGATGGTTGGAATTGCTGCACGGATACGAGTGTCATCCGTAACCTGTCCCTCGCCATTGAGAGGTACATTGAAATCGACACGGATAATAGCACGCTTACCCGTAAAGTCGTAGTTGTCAATAGCAAACATAATCTTCTCTGTTTTAAGTGATTTATCTGTAATTATCTTTTCTGCAAAAGTAGTAATAATTTTTCAAAAACTCTTACCCTCCACTCTTTTTGGTACGATTTAGCCTCGGCGGTGCTGTTTGTAGCAGGTCAATCGGTCGATACCATATATAATATATAGGGCTTTCGCCCCTCTCTCGCTCAAAAATCCGACCGCCAACCGACACTACTCGTGGTGGTATGGCTCGTTGTTGATTATCGAGAAGCCTCGGTAGAGCTGTTCGGCAAATATTGCCCTGACGATTTGGTGCGAGAAGGTCATCTTCGAGAGCGAAATCTTCTCGTTTGCCCGCTGATAGACCGCCTCCGAGAAGCCGTAGGCACCGCCTATCACAAAGACCAATCGTCGGAGCGACGAGTTGAGGTGGCGTTGCAACCACGCAGCAAACTCCACCGAGCGGAACTCGCTGCCGTGTTCGTCGAGCAGCACAAGTCGGTCCGTAGGTGCTATCTGTCGCAAAATCTGCTCACCCTCCGCCGTGCGAAGTTCCGCCTGCGAGAGGTTTTTGGCGTTGCGGATATCGGCAATATAGGTTATCGAGAAGCGGACGTAGTGGGTCAGACGACGGCTATACATCGCCACCAACGCATCGACCTCCGCCTGCGTGGTCTTGCCGACAACTATCAAATCTACTATCACTGCTGTGGCTCCTTCCAATCGATATCGGTGTTCCACTCGCCATCTGCCGAGCGACAGATGATGGCTCTATCCGGCTCAACGGCACGCAACCACTCATACGCCTTATACATCGCGTAGCCGTTGCCCGCCTTCGGACCGCCCAGCGAGTAGGCGATGATACATTGGCGATTGCGGGTGCGGTAGTACATCTCACGCACACGCTCAACGTAGTCGTCCGCCATCAACGGATTGTTCGACGGTGTGCCACCTATGCGGCGATTATCGCTCTCGGCGGTTGGGTTGATTGCCGCCTGCTCGATGACATACATACCCATCTCGTCGCAGAGGTCGTAGAACCACATCGGCTGCGGAGTCGATGGTATGAGCGTATTGTAGCCATCGCCAAAGAGCGAACGAATCTCCTCTCGCGTGTTGCGGCGACCCTCCTGCGGGGTGTACTCTACGGCTCGCACATCTATCGGCTTGCCCGCAACCACAATCTTGCCATCGGCATACGTTGCACGACCTACGCCGCATCGCAGAGGGATATACTCCTGTGGCTTGCCGTTACGCTTCGTATAGATTGTCAGGCGGTAGAGTGCCGGATTTTTGCGGTGCCACTCCCCTGCCGAAGTGCCGACGTTGCGACGTATGCGGAGGGTGTCGATGGTGCGACCCTCAACCTTGATATCACGCACCGAGTAGTCGAGCAGTTTGCCATCGGGCGAGTAGATATCGTAGCCGATAGTCATTGGCTCGGCATAGTTGAAGTTGTTGTGGGCGTGGATATCGAGCGTAAGGTGTGCATTGCCTACCGAGTCGGCATCGATGCGGACATCGTAGTCGAATACCGATAGGCGGTGTTGTGCATAGACGTAGCACGACGAGAACTGCTCACGCATACTCGGCTTCGAGCCACTGTTTAGTTCGTGGAGCAGCGAGGTACGCAGCAGCAGCACAATCTCGTTCATACCCTGCACCAGGTAGGGCGAGATGTAGAAGTCGTGTGGTGTGTAGCCATCCTCAACCGAGCCGACAATCTTGCCATTGACCGCCAAATCGTACGCCTTGACTGTGTTTTCGAGGTGGATATAGACGTTGTAGTCGCTCCACGCCACAGGCAGCTCGACCTTCGAGCCGACCATCTCGATACGACCCACCGTGCCGAGTGGCTGGGGGAGGTACATAAAGTGGCGAAGCGTACGCGAATGGTCGCCACTAACCGCTGCCGTACGGGTCTCATAGACCGTCAGTTCGCTGCGGTGAATCATCTGTGCCACAGCCGAATACTCCACAGCAAGGAGCATAAGCAGCACTGCTATCTGCAAAAATCTCTTCATCGGACAATCGTTGTCGGTGGCTCTGGTGGTGCCACGCATCGTTTATATTCGGTTTTTTCGGGTATCGCACCTCATTGGCAGCCATTGGCAACCTTTGACAGAGCGACCTCGGATATCAAAAAAGGGGGTGTCTGCACGGTGCAGCCTCCCCCTCAATTGTCGGTATGCCGCCTTATCGGGCTACTCCTCGATGGTTGGTACCAAGACACGTCCGCAATACTCGCAGACAATCAGTTTCTTGCCCTGATTAACCTCGACCTGACGCTGTGGAGGGATGCGGTTGAAGCAACCACTACAAGCATCACGAGTGATAGTTACAACAGCAAGGCCATTGTGGAAGTTGCTGCGGATACGGTTGTA
>JAZRCC010000201.1:0-7441 GCA_045635405.1 Alistipes sp. | reverse complement strand
CGAACGTAGATGTCGATTGCCGAGTATGGGCAGGTTGCCTCGTGTGGGCAGCCGTCCGTACACCTCTCGGTAGCACCCTCCGGCATATTTTCGCGTTTGAAGAACGAGAGTGAACCCTCGGCAGCAACAACTTTGCAAGGCTTATTGACTATCCAACGAATGATGTCGAGGTCGTGGCACGACTTTGCAAGGATTATGGGTGTCGTAGCCTTTGAACTACGCCACTTGCCACGCACGTAGGAGTGTGCCATATGTGCATATTGAATAGGCTCTTGGTGCTGGATGCTTACCAAGTCGCCAATCTCGCCCGACTGTACGGCGTGACGCAGTGCAACAAAGTATGGTGCATATCGCAATACGTGACCGATAGCGACTATGCGGTCATATTTTTTCGCCTGTTTCAAGATGGCACGACACTCCTTTTCGCTCTGTGCAGCAGGCTTTTCGAGCAGCACATCGTAGCCCATCGAGAGGGCGGTCATACAAGGCTCGAAGTGGAGATTGTCGGGCGTAGCAATGACTACCGCATCGGCAAACTTCTCGCGTTTGAATACCTCGCTGAAATCGCCGAACTGATTCTCTGCGGGGATGCCGTAGAGTTTTGCCATCGATTTGCGACGAAATGTGTTGAGGTCCGAAACACCTACAACCTTCATTGCGTCGGGATACATACCTGCAAATCGTGCGTAGGTCTTGCCTCGGCTACCTGCACCGATGACAATTACCGATATCTGGCGGTTGGTCTCGGGTTTGAGTGATCGCATCGGCAGGTCGTACTCCTCGACGCCCTTGCCAAGTTTTGCAGATTTGGCAGCAGCGGGCTCGGCGGCTAATGCCTCCATATCAACTCCAATGAGTGAGGCTCCTACGGTGAGCAAACCCAATCGTTTCAAAAACTCTTTTCGATTCATATAGTTTGGTTTTAAGCGGTTTTGCGGGTATTATCCACACAAAGTTATACAAAAAATATTGAAAAACAATCTCTGTGGTGATAGTTTTTTATGCGATGTTTTTTGAATTTCATTATAAAATAGGTATCTTTGCCACCGATTTTTCAAAAAAGCGGCATATATGGATACACTTCAAGCCATAATATTAGGCATAGTTCAGGGTTTGACCGAGTTTTTGCCCGTGTCGAGTAGCGGCCATCTGCAACTTGCAAACGAGATTCTTGGAACAGATCTTAATCCCGACAGCAGCCTGACATTCAGCCTTACGCTACACGCTGCAACGGTGTTGAGTACGATTGTGGTACTCAATAGCGAGATTTGGGCGTTGTTGCGTGGTATGTTCTCGAAAACCTACAACGAGGAGCAGGCCTATATCGTCAAGATTATCATCTCGATGATTCCGGTCGGTGTGGTCGGTTTCTGCTTTATCGACTATGTCGAGGCGGCATTCTCATCGACGCTGGTTGTGGGTTTGATGCTGTTGCTGACGGCTCTGTTACTCTCGTTCTCATACTACGCAAAGCCTCGTATTCGTGAGAATATCTCGTACAGAGATTCGTTTATTATCGGTTTGGCACAAGCCGTTGCTGTTATGCCTGGTCTGTCGCGTTCGGGTACCACTATCGCTACGGGTCTGTTGCTGGGTAACCGCAAGGATAAGGTTGCACAGTTTTCGTTCCTGATGGTGCTGCCTCCGATTTTGGGCAATGCACTGCTCGATATTGTGAAGGGCGATTTTGGTGGTGGTGTCGAGATGATGCCTCTGCTTTGCGGCTTTGTGGCGGCATTCGTAACGGGTTGCCTTGCTTGCCGATTTATGATTGAGATTGTGAAACGTGGCCGCTTGATTTGGTTTGCACTCTACTGCTTGGTAGTGGGTCTGGTCGCAATAGGTTACTCGATTTTCTAATAGACGCATAGCAATGGATAGTCAGTTGGCAAAGAGCTTGGTCGAAGAGGGTGTTGTCGCCGTTATCGATAAACCGTTGGAGTGGACCTCGGCAGATGTTGTGCGAAAGATAAAGTTTCGCCTCAATCGTGCCGGATTTCGCAAAATTAAGGTTGGGCACGCTGGTACGCTCGACCCATTGGCGACAGGTATTCTGTTGGTCTGCATCGGTCGTGCAACGAAGCGTGTCGATGCGTTGCAGGCGGAGCGAAAGGTCTATGTTGCCGATTTGATGTTGGGAGCAACGACTCCGAGCTTCGATATGGAGCATCCGGTCGATTGCACATACCCAACCGAGCATATAACTCGTGAGAGTGTCGATAAGGCACTGGCATCGCTTACGGGTGAGCGTTTGCAGTTGCCTCCCTTGTACTCGGCAAAGAAGGTCGAGGGCGTTCGTGCCTACGAGTTTGCTCGTGCGGGCGAGGAGGTTGAGTTGCGACGTGTGCCGATTACAATCTACTCGATGGAGGTCGAACACTTCGAGTTGCCACACTTGCGTATTCGTGTCGAGTGCAGCAAGGGTACCTATATCCGCTCGTTGGCTGGCGAGATTGGCGAGGCGTTGCAGAGCGGAGCCTATCTTACGGGTTTGCGTCGTACGGCAAGTGGCAATTTTACCATAGCTGACGCAGTTACGTTGGATGACTTTCTGAAAAAGATTGATTCGGACGAAACAAATTTGTAAAAATTTCGTAGAATAAGAGATGTTTGTTGTTTTGTTGCAGCAAGATTTTTAAGAGCAAAAAGTTTATAACACAATATGAAGTTATCACAGTACCTCTTTGATTTCACGCCGGAACTCATTGCGAAGTATCCGACGGAGGATCGCGACGAGTCGCGATTGATTGTTGTTCACCGCGATACGGGCGAGATTGAACACAAAATGTTCAAGGATATTTTGGACTATTTCGAGGAGAAGGACCGATTCGTATTTAACGATACGAAGGTCTTTCCGGCACGTCTTTATGGTAACAAGGAGAAGACGGGTGCCGAAATCGAGATATTCTTGCTGCGCGAACTTAACAAGGAGTTGCGTCTGTGGGATGTTTTGGTAGACCCTGCCCGCAAAATACGAATCGGCAATAAGCTCTACTTTGGCGAGGACGATATTTTGGGTGCCGAGGTTATCGACAACACCACATCGCGAGGTCGTACGTTGCGTTTCCTCTACGATGGCTCGTACGAGGAGTTTCGCGAGACACTTGCTCGTTTGGGCGAGACCCCACTTCCACGTTGGGTGCGTGCAAAGGTTGAGCCTATCGATGCGGAGCGTTATCAGACCATCTTTGCCGATAAGGAGGGTGCAGTGGTTGCTCCAACGGCAGGTATGCACTTTTCGAGCATTCTGCTCAAACGAATGGAGATTAAGGGTGTCGAGAAGTCGTTTGTTACGCTGCACGCAGGTTTGGGCAACTTCCGTACGGTCGATGTCGAGGATTTGTCGAAGCATAAGGTCGATGCCGAGCAGTATATCGTAACCGAGGAGACTGCTGCGGAGATTAATGGTACCAAGAGCGAAGGTCACCGACTCGTTGCCGTTGGTACAACGGTTATGCGTACGCTCGAATCGGTGGTGCTTACTCGCGGAATGATATCACCAAAGAGTGGCTGGACCAATAAATTTATCTTTGCACCATACAACTTTACGGTTGCCGATGCGATGATTTCGAATCTGCATCTGCCACAATCGACACAGCTGATGATGGTGGCGGCGTTTGGTGGCTACAACCTCGTAATGGAGGCGTATCGTCAGGCGGTTGACAAGGGCTATCGTTTCGGAACGTATGGCGATGCGATGCTGATATTATAGGCGACCACAGTTTTGTAATTTTTTTGTATTTTTTGCAGTATAAACAATTTTCTACGATGGCTAACCACAAAATCCTATATATCTGTCAGGAGATAATCCCTTACCTGCCGGAGAGTGAAGAGTCCACCTTGTGCCGTTCGCTGATGCAGGCAATGCAGGAGCGAGGCAACGAGATTCGTACGTTTATGCCACGTTATGGTTCGATTAACGAACGACGTAACCAACTTCACGAAGTTATCCGTCTGTCGGGAATGAATCTGATTATCGACGACAACGACCACCAACTGATTATCAAGGTTGCGTCGATACAGTCGGCTCGTATTCAGGTCTATTTCATCGACAACGACGACTACTTCTTGCGTAAGGCTGTGCTTGCCGACGAGAATGGCGTTGCGTTCGAGGATAACGACGAGCGTATGGTCTTTTTCGCCCGTGGCGTATTGGAGACAGTGAAGAAGTTGCGTTGGACTCCTACGGTGGTGCATTGCCACGGTTGGTTCTCGGCAATCGCTCCGATATATCTGCGTAAGATGTTCGACTCGGATCCGATATTCAAAGATGTGAAGATTGTGGTGTCGCTCTACGACGATGCTTTTGAGGGAGAGTTGCGAAAGAGCCTCTGTCAAAGTATCAAGAACGAGGGTATGGCCGACGAAAATATCTCAATTATTGAGAGCCCTTCATACGAAAATCTCTATTGTTACGTTATGAAGTATGTCGATGGTGTTGTCATCGGCTCTGCCAATGTCAAAGCAGCGTTGGTTGAGGAGATTCGCCAAATGGGTAAGCCTGTCTTGGAGTATTGCGACAAAGAGAGTGAGAATTTTTATGAGAATTATGACAAATTTTATGATGAATTATAGGTCGTTGAAGGGTCGTTTATTGGCAGCGGTGTTGCTCGTTGCAACGCTCTTTGTTGTGAGCAGTTGTACGGGTGTGGCCGATAGTGAGTTGGGCTATGATATGATACCTTCGCATCAGATGATGAAGATGCGACACCTCACGTTCAAGGGTGGTAAGGTGATTAAGTTCGACCCGACGACAAGCACCGATGACAAGAGCACCTATATCGAGCGTGACGGCAAATTTTTTGAGACTTCGCTCTATAAGAGCGACTCTATGTTGTCGAACAATATATCGTATGGATATCTGGGCATCGAGCGTAGCGATACGTTCGGTGTGCGTAGTGCTGCACTCGCCTCGTCGGTGGTGTTTATGAACACGCTGCCGGAGTATGGTTTCGGTTACCGACCAATATTCGATACGTTGAGTCTGTTGCTCTCGATTGAGAACCACTCGGGCGACACGTTGGTGCCGATTAAGTACCGTGTATTCGAGCTCAAAAAGCCTCTCTATGGCAATGTGATTTCGGATAAGGATACGACAGCCTATACGAATAGCGATATGACGGGTATGTACGACCCCGATAAACCGATATTTACCTTCACGTTCCCCGATGGTGTAAAGAGTGGCCCCGTGCAGTCGAGTGTGCCTTTGACACCGGTCGATTTGAGCGAGAATGGTCAGACTTGGGACTTTGTGCGTCGTTTGATGTTGGTTCCCGATAACTATAAGTCGGCAGATTGGGATGGGTATGCTCGCGACCCCGATAGCGTATATGCTTGGGAGGATACCTTTATCGAGCGATTTCACGGCTTCTATTTCGAGCCGATTGTCGATGAGGCTGTCGAGGGTAAGCGTGGTTCGATGTACGCCTTCAAACTCTCGTCTTCGGGTCTCTATCTGCAAACCCGAAACCGCTTGGAGTCCGACCCACGATTTATTAAGGACACGTTGTGCGTGACATATAACTTCTACGACCAATCGCTCGATATCGACGATGGCAAGACCGAGAAGAAGAATATGTCGGTTGTGTTGGTTCACCACGACTATGCGAAGGGCTTGACCAACTCGAAACCTTCGGAACTTGCTGCGTTGGAGATGCGTGCATACGACGAGTCGGGCAACAAGATTCCACACTCGATGCGTGATGTGGTTACGGAGTGCTATGTTGAGGGTATGGCGGGCGTTAATACGGAGCTCTATTTTACGGATGAGTTTTTGCAGGAGTTGATGTCGCTGACCAACGATAATGGTGAGGTGTTCAATACCGTGGCGTTCAATCAGGTGCGTCTGATGACCTATCTGCGTGGCTCGACCTACAATTGGGCAGATATCGATGTCAATTCGGATGAGTTGATTGAGATGCTCGATTGGTCGTTGGTACGATTGGGTGCGTATGTCAATCCGTCGAAATTGACCCCGATTATCGACTACAACTACACCTACGAGCAGGTGGGCAATCAGGAGATTAACTACGATGGTAACCTAAATCGCAGCCGTGCCAACTACTCGATGGATGTGACGAGCTTTATGCAGGTGTTGTACAACTACATCTACACACTTCGCAAAGAGCACGGCGATGAGTGGCTTTCGCACTACGACGAGAGCGTAACCCCTCGCCACATAATCATAGGACCGGAGGCGACTTTACCGTTTACGTTCCGACGTACGGTGTTGCAGGGCTCGGAGTCAACAATTGCTCCAATCCACGTCGAGATGTCCTATACTTTAATAAAGTAACGGTTTAAGATAAGAGCATATTTGCGAAACCTAGGTGCAAGACTTAGGTTTCGTTGTCTATGAAATGAGAGTCAAAGAGAGTTAAGGTAAGTAAGAAAAGGAGAAAATGCAGGAGAATTTAGTAATTGTAGGGTCGCCCGCAAAGGCAAAAACGATAGAGAAATTTTTAGGTAAAGAGTATATTGTCAAGTCGAGCTTTGGCCATATTCGCGATTTGTCGAAACGAGGTTTGGGTATCGATATCGATAAGGGTTTTCAACCTTGCTACGAGATATCGAGCGACAAAAAGCGAGTTGTCGAGGAGTTGTCGAAATTGTCGCAGCAGTGCAAACACGTGTGGTTGGCTTCCGATGAGGACCGCGAGGGAGAGGCTATTGCGTGGCATTTGACCGAGGTGCTCGGATTGCCAATCGACCGCACCAAACGAATTGTATTTCACGAGATTACCAAAAACGCAATTTTGTCGGCAATCGAGAATCCTCGTACGGTCGATATGAATTTGGTAAATGCCCAGCAGGCTCGTCGAGTGTTGGACCGCATCGTGGGTTTTGAGTTGTCGCCTATCTTGTGGAAGAAGGTGCGACCACAACTCTCGGCAGGTCGTGTGCAGAGCGTTGCCGTTCGTCTGATTGTCGAGCGTGAGCGTGATATTATCGCCTTCAACTCGGTGTCGTACTACCGCGTGGTGGCACAATTCTACTCGCCAAACGATGCCCAGAAGGTGATATTCAAGGCGGAGTACTCGCAGCGTTTCGCAACCAAGGAGGAGGCGTTGCAGATGCTCGAATCGTGCAAGACGGCTACTTTTACGGTTGCCCAAAGCGAGGTGAAGCCTACGAAACGCTATCCTGCACCGCCATTTACCACATCGACTTTGCAGCAGGAGGCATCGCGTAAGTTCGGAATGTCCGTGTCGCAGACAATGTCCGTAGCACAACGTCTTTATGAGCAGGGTCTTATTACATATATGCGTACCGACTCGGTAAACCTCTCGAAGTTGGCAATTGCCGCTTGTAAGGAGGAGATTACCAAGAACTTCGGTGCTCAATACTCGTCGCCACGCAACTATACCACCCACAGCAAGGGTGCACAGGAGGCTCACGAGGCTATCCGTCCATCGTATATGGACCGCCACGAAATCAACGG
>JAZRCC010000200.1:0-3523 GCA_045635405.1 Alistipes sp. | reverse complement strand
GCAACGATGATTCGTCAGGAGATGGGCTCCGACCCTGCATCAGTAGCGTTCGACACTCTGCGTTCGGCGGTGGCCAACAATGCTGACGTAGTACTGATTGATACGGCAGGTCGTCTGCACAACAAAATCGGATTGATGAACGAGCTCACGAAGATTCGCAACGTGATGTCGAAGGTAATTCCCAACGCACCCCACGAAGTTATGCTCGTTTTGGATGGCTCGACCGGACAGAACGCCTTCGAGCAGGCTCGTCAATTCACGCAGGCGACACAGGTCACCTCGCTGGCTATAACCAAACTCGACGGCACAGCCAAAGGTGGTGTGGTAATCGGCATAAGCGACGCCTTCAAAGTGCCTATTCGCTACATCGGCATAGGCGAGGGTATCGACGACTTGCGAATTTTCGACCGCCGCCAATTTGTAAAAGCACTCTTCGGAGATAAAAAGCAATAGACGATGAAACTTCTCAACCTCATAACGCTCGGTTGTGCAAAGAACGTAGTCGATTCCGAGCATTTGGCAGCACGATGTGCAGCTCGTGGCTACCGCGTAGTCTTCGACAGCAACCGTTCGGATGCCGATGTCGTTGTGATAAACACTTGTGGCTTTATCGGCGATGCCAAAGTTGAGAGTATCGACACCATTCTGCGTGCAGCACGTCTGCGTCAGGAGGGCAAAATCAAACAATTATACGTCATCGGCTGTCTGTCGCAGCGATATGCCGACGACCTACGCACCGAAATTCCCGAAGTTGATGACTTCTTCGGGGCTCGTTCGTTGGACGAAATCATCGAGCGACTCGGTGCCGACCAATCGGCAGAGTGCGGAGTACAACGTCTGCTCTCGACACCAAAGCACTACGCCTATCTGAAAATTGCCGAGGGTTGCAATTGGCGTTGTGGTTACTGTGCCATTCCGCTGATTCGTGGCAAGCACGTCTCGGTGCCTATGCCTACGCTCTTGGAGGAGGCTCGACAGTTGGCTGCCAAAGGCGTTCGCGAGTTGATTGTCATCGCACAAGATACCACATACTACGGCATAGACCTCTATGGCGAGCGTCGTCTTGCCCAACTCTTGGAGGCGTTGTGTCGCATCGACGGCATAGAGTGGATTCGACTCCACTACGCCTACCCTACCGACTTCCCACAGGATGTTATCGAGGTGATGGCCCGTGAGCCGAAGATTTGCAAATATCTCGACATTCCGTTGCAACATATCAGTGACAACCAACTTGCGAAGATGCACCGCCGCCACACAAAGAGTGACGCTTTGGCACTTATCGCACGCCTACGCAAAGCGATACCCGATATCGCCATCCGCACAACGCTGTTGGTTGGTTATCCCGACGAGACAGAGCAGGATTTTCGCGAGTTGCAGGAGTTTGTTGCCGAGCAGCGATTTGAGCGTCTGGGCGTATTCACCTACTCGGAGGAGGAGGGGACATACTCTGCCGAGCGACTTACGGACAACGTACCACAGGAGGTTAAGGAGCAGCGTGCCGACGCCATTATGCGACAGCAGAGCGAGATTTCGCGTGAGTTGAACGCCAAGCGTACGGGCACCGTTCAGCGAGTGATTATCGACCGCCGCGAGGGTGACTACTACATCGGCCGTTCGCAGTACGATTCACCCGAAGTCGATGAGGAGATACTGATTAACGCCAACGAGCGTCGTCTGCTGCGTGGTCACTTCTACGATGTGCGTATCACAGCCTACGACGACTACGACCTCTTTGGCGAAGTTGTCGATACAAAACCGCATAAGAAACGCTAAAAATATATGAGCAAGTATCAATTAAAAGAGGTGGTAACACCTGCCGACGAACGTGTTTGGCTCTATACGGACCGCCCAATCTACAAAGATTACCCAAATTGGGTCTGCCCGCTCAACGACGACATCTTAAAGGTATTTGATGTGCAACGCAACGAGAAGTTCCGCGAGGGCGAGGCTTGCCGATGGGTCGTTATCGACACCACGACCAACACCTCGGTAGGTCGTATTGCGGCATTCTACAACCGCACGATGGCTGCCCTCGAAGAGCAACCTACGGGAGGTTGCGGCTTCTTCGAGTCTATCGACTGTCAGGAAGTTGCCAATATGCTCTTTGATGCTGCTCGCGAGTGGCTTGCATCGAAAGGGATGGAGGCGATGGATGGCCCTATCAACTTTGGCTCTCGTGATGCGTGGTGGGGTCTGCTGGTCGATGGCTACGAGTATCAGCCACTCTACAACAACCCATACCATCCGCCATACTACAAAACGCTCTTCGAGGAGTATGGTTTCCAAAACTACTTCAATCAGAATTCATACGTTTGGCGTGCCGAGAGTGGAGTGTTGAGCGAGATTGCTCTCGAAAAGGCTCGTCGTGTACTCTCCAACCCCGACTATCAAATCAAGGATGTTCGTACGACCGACCTCTCGGTGGCTGCCGAGAACTTACGCATCATCTACAACAAGGCGTGGGCACTCTTCTCGGGCGTTAAGGAGATGACCTCGGAGGAGGCACAGAAACTGATGCGTACGCTGCGTCCGATTATCGACCCCAACCTGATATACTTCGCCTACCACAACGACGAGCCGATTGGTTTCTTCGTGATGGTACCCGACCTCAACCGCATAATTGGTCGATTTAATGGCCGATTTGGTCTGATAGAGAAGTTGCGACTGATGTGGGAGTTGAAGGTGCGTAAATCGTGCGACAGAGTCTTTGGCATCATCTTCGGCATAACCCCCGAATTCCAGGGCAAAGGTATCGAGAGTGCCATTATGACCTATATTCACGACACCTATGTCCTGACAGGTCGCAGCTCGTACAAGTCGTTTGAGTTTGCGTGGATTGGCGATTTCAACCCCGTAATGAACCGTATGATAGAGCGTTACGTGTGTGCCGAGCGTCACAAGATGCACACCACATACCGCTATCTGTTTGACCGCACCAAAGAGTTCAAACGCTGCCCACGATTGGGTTTTCGCCCACGCGAAGAGCGAGAGAAGATGAGTGCAGCAAACCAAACTCAACAAAATACAAACGAATAAAAACCTAAAAACCATAAAACTATGAAGATTACCCCTTTCACACACCATCACATTGCCGCAGGTGCCAAGATGGCAGAGTTTGCCGGCTACAATATGCCTATCGAGTTTTCGGGCATCAACGACGAGCACGCCACCGTACGCGAGGGTTGCGGTGTATTCGACGTAAGCCATATGGGCGAGATTTGGGTTAAGGGCGAGAAGGCTCTCGAACTGCTGCAACGCATCGTTACGAACGACGTGTCGAAGCTCTACGACGGTAAGGTACAATACGCTGCTATGCCTAATGGCAAGGGCGGTATCGTAGATGATGTGTTGGTATATCGTTTTTCGGATAAGAAGTATATGCTCTGCGTAAATGCTGCCAACACCGATAAGGACTGGGCACATATCTGCGCCGAGGGCGAGAAGTTCGGTATGAAGCCAGGCGTGGAGCTTGAGAATTCGTCTGACAACATCGCACAGCTTGCAATTCAGGGTCCTTTGGCTA
>JAZRCC010000199.1:0-5868 GCA_045635405.1 Alistipes sp. | reverse complement strand
CCTACGGGTACCACTTCGCTGATGTCGCAGACCACTTCGGGTATCGAGCCTGTATTCCGCCCTGTATATAAGCGTCGTCGCAAGATTAACCCATCGGATAAGGATGTTGTGGCAACATTTACCGACGAGCAGGGTCAAATGTGGGAGGAGTTCAATGTTTACCACCACAAGTTTGTCGATTGGTTGCAGATTAAGGGCTACGATGTTGAGTCGCTCGATAAGATTGGCGATGACGAGTTGGATAAGTTGGTAAATAGCTCACCATACTATAAGGCAACGGCAAACGATATCGATTGGGTTGCCAAGGTTAAGATGCAGGGTGCTATTCAGAAGTGGGTTGATCACTCGATTTCGGTTACCGTAAACTTGCCAAACAGCGTGTCGGAGGAGTTGGTTGCCGAGGTTTATCGCACCGCTTGGGAGTGCGGCTGTAAGGGCGTTACCGTATATCGTGACGGTTGTCGCGAGGGTGTCCTTATCGAGAAGAAGACGAAGAAGAAGGAGTCTATGCATTGCGAGGATGAGACGGGCTTGAACAAACGTCCGAAGGCACTGCCGGCAGAGGTTGTCCGCTTCAAGAATGGTCGCGAGGATTGGATTGCGTTCGTAGGCCTCTATGAGGGCAGACCATACGAGATTTTCACGGGTAAAATCGAGGATGATGCGATGTTTATCCCTCCAAAAATCACAAAGGGCTCGATTTTGAAGGTGCGTGAGGAGGATGGTACAAAGCGTTACGACTTCCAATATACCGACCGTTACGGCTATACCAACACAATCGGCGGTATCTCGCGTCTCTTCGACGAGAGCTTCTGGAACTATGCGAAGCTGATTTCGGGTGTCTTGCGTTATAATATGCCTATCGATAAGGTTGTAGCTTTGATTGATGGCCTGCACCTCGATAGCGAGAATATCAACACTTGGAAGAATGGTGTAAAGCGAGCTTTGAAGCAGTACATCGAGAATGGAACACCATCGAAGGGTAAGTGTCCACAGTGTGGTCAGGAGAATATGGCCTACCAAAACGGCTGTCTTACCTGTATGTCGTGTGGCTACTCGAAGTGCGGTTAATAGATTGATTTACACATAAATATATTCAAAATGCAGACGTCGCAAGGTGTCTGCATTTTTTTGTTGTGCGGCGACTATGTTTGCACGTTGGAGCGGTGTGGGGGTGTGCAAAAATGGGCAGATATTGCTAAAAAGGTGTGCGACAGTGATATACGGAGCGATGACGTGTGAATTTTTTTACAAAAAAACGGTGTGAAATATTGCTTGAATAATATTTATTTATTACATTTGCATTATAATTGTTGTGCAATTAGAGAAAAGATTTTAGTTAAATAGTTAAATTTCAAAAGATTATGAAAAAATTTTTCGTATTTTTTGCTGCATTGGTAGCGTTTGTTGCTTCGGCACAGCTCGTTAATGCAGAGGAGAAACCTCACGTACAAGGTTTTATCTCTAACAAATTCTGGGACAACTGGGAGATTCAGGCTGGTGCAGGTCCTACTTTTATGCTCAACACCGGTAGCGGTGCCAGCACCCTTGGTAAGGGTAGCTTCGTTAGCGGTGCCGGTTACATCGGCGTAAGCAAGTGGTTCCACCCTGTATTCGGTATCCGTTTCGCAGGTGAGGGTGGTAAGTTCACCTACTTGTCGCAGCCAGCTCCTAACGTATTCGCAGAGAACGAGGTTAACACTGCGTTCATCTTCGTTCACCCTGACTTTATGGTTAATTTGAGCAACTGGATTGGTGGCTACAAAGAGGGTCGTGTTTACAACGCAATCCTTACAGCCGGTGCTGGTCTCGCTGTAACAAGCCTCGATCACCCACAGACTCGCGAGATGGAGTTCGCTTTCAACTTTGGTTTGCAGAACCGCTTCAACGTATGCAAGTCGTTGTCGTTGGATTTGACTCTTAACTATATGTTGGCTCGTGCTCACCTCTTCCCAACACTTACTCACCCAGTAGGTGCAGATGCAGGTCACTTCCACGCTTTGAACGTATATGTTGGTTTCACATACCGTTTCAACCGTCGTACATTCGATCGTTCGGGTGCTACCGAGGAGGAGGCAAAGGCAACTTTGGCTCGTTTGGCAAGTGCAGAGCAGTCGCTCGCAGCAGCAGAGTCTGACAACGCTCGTTTGAAGAAGGTTGCAGCAGAGCAGGCAAAGGCTTTGGAGGCAGCTACTGCACAGGTTGCAGAGCGTGACGCTGCTTTGAAGGCTGCTGAGGCGAAGTTGATTGCACAGAATGCACAGGCAACTTCTGCAAAAGAGGCTGTTAGCACTGATAACTTCGATGAGATTTTGTTCTACCTCTATGGCCACGGCGTTTTGAATGCAAACAACAAGACTCGTCTCGACTTGCTTGCAGAGCACATCAAGAACAGCAAGTGCGACAAGGTTTACAAGATCGAGGGCTTTGCAGATCCACAGACTGGCTCGAAGAAGGCTAATGAGCGTCTTGCAGGTAAGCGTGCTCGTTTGGTTTACGAGTATTTGTTGAGCAAGGGCGTATCGGAGTCGAAGATCGAGTGGAAGAACTGCGGTACAAAGGAACTTCCATTCAATGCAAAAGAGCAGAACCGTGTAGTTGTTGTCTTCTAATTTAGATAACACATACAATATGATAGTGTCCGTCTTTCGAGGCGGACACTTTTTTTGTGGGTAGGTCGAGGTCGTTACTATTTGGTCGTTGTTGGGTTGGTCGGCTTGCTTGCGTACTTACGTGCTTGTTTGCTTTTTGCGTGCTTGCTATCGGGTTAGTCGGGTTGTTGGTCTATTTGCCTGTTAGTAGGTCGGCTTATTTGGCAGTGGTTGGTTATGCGATTTGCGTGGTCAGCCATCTCTTTTATATTAATATAGGTATAAGGGCCGCATTGTGATTTTGGGTGGTATGCTTATTGCAGAGTTTGTTGTCGAGGTAGTGCATATTTTTTGCATTCGTATTCACGCTATGTCGGCAAATCTTTGAGGTGTTTGTGTTGCAAACAGCCGTAATAATATAAAAGTCGGTCTAAAATATGCAAAACATAATCAAATAACCGCAGAATAATTGTATCTTAATATAAAATATACTATCTTTGTTTCATAATCATTAAGCATTGACTAATTATGAAGGTAAATCCAAATCGTTTGTCGGAGTCCAAAAATTCCGAACTTCTGAAAATTGTAGAGCCAACTAGTCAAGGTCTTAATCTCACTAACCAGTCGAGGGTTGCAATCGGTTATGTCTTGAAGGGTAGAAAGACAATCTACTGTGCGGGCGGGCCAATGGTGGTTGATAGTGGTTGCCTATATTTTATAGGGGAGGGTGTGCATTATGTTGAGAATGTTGCCACTACAATGAACTACGAGGAGATAATCTTCTATGTTCCGGCAACGCTCTTGCAGGATATCGTGATGGCGTTGGCTGAATCGGGCGAGATTAAGGCAGACATTGCACATCGTTGTCCGCGTTGTCGGGGTCAGAATGTTGTTGTAGCATCGCAATGCCAACACACCTTTGACAACTTCTTTGCCTCGGTCAATCACACAACATTCCGAAACGATGTCTCATCAAATTATGTTGTGCGTAATATTCGCATTGCCGAGTTGGTCTATTTCATCCTCTCAAATTCGGACGAGTGTCTGCGTTCGGTGCTGCTGCGAAGTTGCGACGTTGAGTATATCCAATTTATGAGGGTTGTCTACGATAATCTCTTTAACGACGTCTCGATTGAGACGCTGGCAAGGGCGACCAACCGCTCGGTGACATCGTTCAAAAAGGATTTCCAACGCTACTTTAATATGCCGCCACACCGTTGGTATATCGAGCAGCGACTCATTAGAGCAAAGATTTTGTTGCTATCGAGCGAAATGACCATATCGGAGATTGGTATAATGTGCTCGTTTACGAATATCTCACACTTCATCAAACTCTTCAAACAACAATTCGATGTAACACCCGCGGCCTTGCGTAAGATGAGCCGTGCGGAGCAAGATGAAGAGCCAAGTGTGGAGAGTGCAGTGTGATAAATTGAGGTTTTGTAAAGATAGTTAAAAAGCGATTACGGCAGTCACCACAACGATGACAGCCGTAATTCATCAGCTTGATACTATGCGTGGTTGTGCTATACGATACCCTGTTCGAGCATCGCTTGTGCAACCTTCATAAAGCCGGCGATGTTTGCACCTTTAACGTAGTTGATGTAGCCATCCGCCTGTGTGCCATACTTTACGCAAGCCTCGTGAATGCTGTGCATAATGTAGTGCAGCTTCTCATCGACCTCGGCAGCCGACCACGAGATGTGCATTGCATTTTGGGTCATCTCCAAGCCCGAAGTTGCAACACCACCCGCATTTACAGCCTTGCCCGGAGCGAAAAGTATGCCTCCGTTTTGTAGCGTAGCAATAGCCTCGGGGGTACATCCCATATTCGACACCTCGGCAACACACCAAGTGCCATTTGCAAGCAACTCCTTTGCATCCTCCTCACCAAGTTCGTTCTGGAAGGCACAAGGCAGAGCGATGTCGCACTTTATGCTCCACGCCTTCTTGCCCGGGATAAATGTTGCATCGCTGAAACGCTCGGCAAATGGGGCCACGATATTCTGATTTGACGCACGCAGGGTCAGCATATATGCAATCTTCTCGTCGGTCATACCGTTAGGGTTGTATATTACGCCATCGGGGCCCGATATGGCAACGACCTTCGCACCGAGTTCGGTTGCCTTTTTGGCTGCTCCCCAAGCGACATTTCCAAAGCCCGAGATAGCCACGGTTGAGCCTTTGAGTGAACGACCTGCACGGTCCAACATATGCTGTACGAAGTACAACGCACCGAAGCCTGTCGCCTCGGGACGTATGAGTGAGCCGCCCCAAGTCATACCCTTGCCTGTCAATACACCCGTGTTGTACTCACGAGCCAACTTCTTGTACATTCCGTAGAGGTAGCCGATTTCGCGACCTCCAACACCTACGTCGCCCGCAGGAACATCGGTATCGGGGCCGATATTGTTCCACAATTCGAGCATAAAGGCTTGTCAGAAACGCATAATCTCGGAGTCGGATTTGCCAACAGGGTCGAAGTCCGAGCCACCCTTCGCTCCACCCATAGGTAGCGTCGTCAGGGCATTTTTGAAGGTCTGTTCAAAGCCGAGGAACTTCAACATCGAGGTGTTTACCGCCTTGTGGAAACGGATGCCGCCTTTGTATGGGCCAATTGCACTGTTGAATTGGATACGATAGCCCAAATTTGTACGGATTTCGCCCATATCATCAACCCACGTAACACGGAATGTGATGATGCGGTCGGGCTCAACCATTCGCTCGATAATCTTTGCCTTCTCAAATTCGGGGTGGTTGTTGTATGTCTCTTCGATAGATTCGAGGACCTCTCTTACCGCTTGCAGGTACTCGCTTTCGCCAGGGTGACGACGTTCGAGTTCTGCCATCAAAGTTGTAACATTCATACTATATTTGGTTTTAAGGTTTGTTCTATGCTCTCGTAAATAACTATCTGATTACAAATATAGCAAAATTTTCTATATTCTGTAACCAAAATGCGATTTTTAGTTAGAAATTTTAACTCCTTTGCAGCGGATTAAATCTCGACGAAGTGGTTTTTGATGGCATAGACCACAAGGCTTGCCGTGTTTTTAGAGCCGGTCTTTTCAAGAATGTTGGCTCGGTGGGCATCTACCGTGCGCTTGGAGATGAACAACTCCTCGGCAATCTCCTGCGTGGAGAGGCCGCGACAGATGCCAATCAGAACATCGGTCTCGCGCTCGGAGAGGGAGTCAATATCGTCGTGGCGGCGCATCGCGTTGGAGATACTCTGCATAACGACTTGACAGAAGTACTCCTCGCCACTCATCACCGC
>JAZRCC010000198.1:0-6975 GCA_045635405.1 Alistipes sp. | reverse complement strand
TGGCTCTGGGTTTCAAATTCCTCAGCACCGCAGACCAAGTTTACCATTGGCAACTGCTCGACCGTGAGGTATATCTTGCGATATGGATTGTCGTATTCTCATTGCTCGGCTTGTATCTGCTCGGCAAGTTGCGTTTTGCACACGATAGCGAGGTGAAGCACGTCAGCGTAACACGTCTTTCGTTGGCGATTGTCGTATTTTCGTTCGTTGTCTATCTCATTCCGGGAATGTTTGGTGCACCGCTCAAAATGTTGTCGGGCTATCTGCCACCGCTCTCGTCACAAGACTTCGTTTTGGAGGCAAACACCACCGCCACAAACGGAGCAACCGCACAGAGTGTGAAGTATGGCGATGTACTGCATCTGCCACACGGTTTGCAGGGATTTTTCGATTTGGAGGAGGCCGAGGCCTATGCCCGCAAGGTTGATAAGCCTATATTTATCGACTTCACGGGTCACGGTTGCGTAAATTGCCGCGAAATGGAGGCTCGCGTATGGTCGGATGCCGGCGTACAGCAGATTCTCCGCGACGAGTACGTCATCGTCGCACTCTATACGGACGACAAGATGGAGCTCCCGGAGAGCGAGTGGGTCACAACCGACAGTGGCAAAGTGTTGAAGAGTCTGGGTAAAATCAATTCGCACTACGCCCTAACCCGCTTTGGTGTAAATGCCCAACCATACTACATTCTGCAAGGTCGCAATGGCGATGTGCTCGTTGAGCCTCGCGGATACGATTTGGATGTCGAGGGCTTCAAGCAGTTCCTCAACGAGGGCATTGCAGCATACCGCAAGGGCTTGTAAAACAGACCGATAACACGAAAAACAGAGAGGAGAGTCATCAACGGCTCTCCTCTTCGTTTTGTCGCATTAGGCAATTTAGTATGGTCACCGCCCAACCGTACCCTCGTCGCAGGGTGGCAACCGACGCAGAGAAGATGTGCAAATCTTCCGACAAGGCGGCAAACCACCCTTTAAGACGAAAGCGATAGAGCAGATATGCCACCAGCACCGAACAGAGCGATAGCACCACGCAGGGCCCTACGATAGAGCCAAACAGCTCCTCCAACCACAAAATCAGAGCAACCGCCGCCAACACAAATGCCAAGATGGCGAGGGCAACCATCATAATAAATGCCACCATACACGCTGCGTCTGCTATTTAGAGTGCGGCATATCGTAGATATCGTGCCCCATTTCGGCACACCTCTTGCCCATCTTCGCAAGCTCGTCATTGACAAACTCACGAATCGACTCACGCATAGCACTACCCGATTTTGGCGTTACAAGCATTGCAACAGCCGCTCCTACAACCGCTCCGCCCAGAAGCGAGAAGAGGCATAATCCATAATTTTTCATAACATCTATTTTTTTAACTTCAATGCCCTACGTTGCAAATCACAAGCCAAACCTCATTTGAAGCGGAGACCTTTTGCGGACTCTTTTTTTTGCGTGTTTCTATGAAAATCATAGAAAAAGTAGTAACTTTACGCAGAAAAACAGACAAATCAAATCGATGAGTAAACCACGAGCCCATATAATCACCGCAAGTGCAGGTGCAGGCAAAACATATCAACTTGCCTACAAGTACATCCACGATGCACTTTGCGACCGCCCCATCGAGGGCAAACCGTTCCGCCCCGACGCCTTCGAGCATACGCTTGCGGTCACCTTTACCAACAAGGCGACACAAGAGATGAAAAACCGTATCTTGAAGCGACTGAACGAACTTGCAACCAATCAGAAGTGCGACTACACCGACGATTTGGTACGCGACCTCGGCGTGAGCGAAGCAACCATTCGACAGCGTGCAGCCGAGGTGCGTAGTGCCATACTGCACAACTATTCGAGGTTTGCAATTATGACCAACGACACATTCTTCCAGCGTATTATGCGTTCGCTCGTACGCGAGATTGGTGCCGAGCCCAACTATGCCGTCGAGTTGGACCCTACTTCCATAATCTCGCGAAGTGCCGATGCCATTATCGCCGAAATAAACTCAAAAGAGAACGAAGAGCTAAATCAGTGGATGCTCAAAATTATGGAGCAGAACATTGCACAAGGCAATAGTTGGAATGTGCGTAACGAGGTTTTGCGACTCCAACGAGAGCTCTTCAAAGAGCAGGGCGATACGTTGTCGAAAATCTCGTCGAAAGAGGAGTTGGAGCAGCTCGTTGGCTCCTATATCAAAGAGGGCAACAAGTTGTTGAAAGAGATGCGACAGATTGCGAAAGATGCTGTTGACAAAATCGAATCACGCGACTATCTGCAATATTTTAAGGGAAAGAGCAGAAGTTGTGTCAGCTATTTTTGGAGAGTTGCAGCAGATAGTAACGAAGCAATGAGTAAAACCGTTCGTCAAAGTCTCAACAACGACGTTTCAGAGTGGTGTGGCGTAAAGAAGATGCCGGCAGACTTTATCGAATTTGCCACCGAATTGCAACAAAAATTGAATACAATCGCCTCATACAGCCAAATCAGCTCAACCGTACAACTGCTCCAATCGAACTACCACAGTTTTGCACTGATGAACAACCTCTACGACAAGGCTCTGGATATTTGCCGTGAGGAGAATTTGCGACTGCTCTCCGAGACAAAACAGACCATTGGCGATTTTATTGCCGATAGCGATGTGCCGTTTATCTACGAGAAGATGGGCAACACGTTCGAGCGGTTTATGATTGACGAGTTTCAGGACACCTCGCTGCGTGAGTGGCAAAATTTTCTGCCGCTGCTACGCAACGCAATGTCGCAGAGTATCGATATCTCGGTGCTACTCGTAGGCGATATCAAGCAGTCGATATATCGTTGGCGAGGCAGCGATTGGAACATCCTCGGACACATCGCCCCCGAAGATATCTCGCAGAGCGGCGTAAATTATCGTCATCAGACCCTTACGGGCAACTACCGCAGTCTGCCTAAAATCGTCGATTTCAACAACAAACTCTTTGCCGAGATTGTAAAGGAGGACAATGACCAATTGAATACATTCATCGAGAAGGCACTTGCCAATGGAGTGTTGAGTAGCGAGCAGTATGACAATCTTAACAACGCATTGGCAAACGCCTATCAAGAGCACACCCAGATAGCGAAACGCCAGACCGTCAACGAGGGTTACGTCTGCATCACGGCTCACGACAAAGAGGAGTTACCCGATATCGTAACGTGCATCCATCAAGCGATAGACCGTGGCTACAAACCTTGCGATATCGCCATATTATCCCGCAAAAAAGCGGATACGTATGCCACTGTCAATATCCTCTTGGCAGCCAATCAAACAGAGGAGGATGAGCGTTACAAATTCGATATTATGACCGAGGAGGCTCTGCTGATAGCCAATGCAGAGGCCGTTCGCTTCATAATTGCCGCGATGCGATTGTCGCTCGATTCGCACTTGGATCTCGAACGTGCCATATACAACAAGGCACTCTACAACAACTTTATGCACAAAGAGGAGGAGTGCGACCGACAACTATTCGAACGATTGAAGAGTTACTCCTCCGAAGAGGCTTTCGAGGAGATTACGATGTTATATGGCGAGAGATTCGCATCGCAAATAGTCTATATCGAGGCTCTGCACGAGGCTATCGCTCGATTCTCTGCCAACAAGAGCAGCGACTTGCAGTTGTTCCTCAAATGGTGGGATGACCACTCATCCACACTCTCTATTGCCAGCGACAGCAACGAGCGTTCGATTGAGATTATGACCATCCACAAAGCCAAAGGTTTGGAGCGAAAGGTTATCATCATCCCATTCTGCAATTGGCCTCTCGAACCTAAATCAGGCAGTACGATATGGGCAAAATCCTCTGACGACTCGACATTGGCGGAGGCGGGTTACTACCCTATGAACTTCTCATCAAAACTCTGCCAATCTCCTTTTGCGAACGCCTTCTATACAGAGATGGTGTATAACCATATCGAGAGTCTTAACCTGCTCTACGTTGCATTGACACGAGCAGCCGAAGAGTTGCATATATTCATCAAAAAACCGACCCTCATAGACCCAAACGACCCGAAGGCGAAGAGCAAGGCGGAGAAGGCGAAAGAGTCGAGCGAAAAGCCTCAATATGCAACCGTAAATGCGTTGCTCTATCACTGTCCGCTATTTCACTTCCCAGAGGATAAAAATCAGGGTACCTTGCACTACATCTACGGCAAAGCATCGGGTGTTGAGCCATTCGAAGAGAGACCATCGGAGGTAAGGAGTGCCCACCTGACCACATACGCAAGTTCGCCAATCGCACCAACGCTGACGACTCACAACTCGCGTTATGCCGAAGACGATACTATGCTATCGCCTCGCGACAAGGGTATATTGTTGCATCAGGCAATGGAGCATAGCCAGACTATGGAGGAGATAATCGAGGCACTGAATAGGGCAGCACTCAACGGCACAATATCGAGCGACGAGCAGGCGACAATCGCATCAAACGTATCGAAAACACTATCGCAATCGCCAGCCCGTGAGTGGTTCGACGGCTCGTGGCAAACCATCCGCAACGAGCAGAGTATCATCGACCCTACGTTGGGCATAAAACGCCCCGACAGAGTGATGATTAACGGCAAGCGGGCAAGAGTGGTCGATTACAAATTCGGCGAACGACGCACCTCGCATCGCACCCAAATTGCCGAATATGGCGAGTTGCTCCGCAGGATGGGTTACGAAGATATTCGCGGATATGTCTGGTACGTCTGCGACGGAGAAATCGACGAGGTTTCCATATAACTATGGAAAAAGGTGGTGAGTTTGAAAAAAAATTACTAATTTCGCATCGTGAATAGCACTATTTTATCGATAATTCCGCGTCAATTTCGCAGAAGAGGAGCGTGGGTAACATTTACCATTCTGTTGCGAGCTCTGCTGAACTTCGTTGGTTTGGCAGCCCTGCTGCCCATCCTCTATCTGATACTCGACACCGACAGCATACACGCCAACCACTATCTTTCGACGTTGTATGACGAGTGCGGATTTGAGAGCGATACGGCATTCGTAGCCGCCATTGCCGGTGTGGTCGTAGCATTTATCGTCATCAAATCGATAATCAATCTGCTATTGTACCGCACCGAGCGTGACTACATCTACGCATTGTATCGCTACCTGTCGCGAAATCTATATATCGACTACTTCAACCGAGGTTTAACCTACATCAAGCGGTCGAACTCGGCAGTGCTGTCTCGCAACGTCAATGTTGTCTGCTACACCTTCGTAGCGGGAGTTTTGCGACCTATGGCGACCATTTTCAGCGAGGCGATGCTCTTTGTTATGTTGTTCGGCTCGATTGCCATTTACAGCCCCACAGCAGCCCTACTCACGCTTGCGGTATTTATGCCGGCCGTAGCACTCTACTTTGCACTTATTCGCCAACGTGCCAATCGCTATGGCGATATCGAGAACGAGGCACAGCGTCGCAAATATCGCGATGTGGTCGAGACCTATCGTGGCTATGCCGATATCGAGTTGAGCAACGCCTTCAATCAGATGGTGGCGGCATTCGACCGCAATATCGACACCATCGTTACGGTCGGTGCCAAAAATGCGACTATTGCCACGTTGCCACAGATTTTTACAGAGATTGGTCTTGCTTGCGGAATGGCCCTGCTCGTAGTGTTGAGTTGTGCGTTCCAGAGCAACGATATCAAGATTTTGTTCGGAATATTTGCGGTTGCAGCCCTGCGACTGCTGCCTTCGATTCGTGCCATTATGGGTGCTTGGACATCGCTGCGATACAACCGCTACACAATCGACATCATTCGCGAGGCGGATATCAATCAGCCAAAATCGTGCGAAGAGGAGTGTCACGACAAGTTGTCATTTGCCGACCGTATCGAAATCGACAACCTCTCATTCCGCTTCGACGATAGCGACAGCGATACACTCTCCAACTTATCGTTTACGATTCGTCGCGGCGAGAAGGTGGGCATAAATGGTCGTTCGGGTGTGGGTAAGACTACGCTCTTTAACCTGCTGCTCGGTTTCTATGCTCCGACTTCGGGTTCGATAAAGATTGATGGCGTACCGCTTACCGTAGAGAATCGCCGACAGTGGCACAACTCAATCGGATACGTCTCGCAGAGTGTATTCCTGACCGACAATACGCTCCTTGCCAACATCGCCCTCGGTATCGACGAGAAGAGTGTCGATATGGCACGCATAGAGCACTCCATCGAAGTTGCCGAGTTGGGCGATTTTGTACAAGCGTTGCCAAAGGGTATTCACAGTCGCATTGGCGAGTGTGGAGCACTGCTCTCGGGCGGACAACGCCAACGCATCGGTATTGCCCGTGCTATCTACAAGGGTGCCGATGTGCTATTCTTCGACGAGGCAACATCGTCGCTCGACAACGCCACCGAGCAGAGCATAAACTCCTCGATTGAGGCTCTGTCGAAGAGCGATTCGCAACTGACTATCGTAGTGATTGCTCACCGCGAGAGTTCGTTGGCATATTGTGATAAAGTAATTACGTTATAAAGAGATATTTATGGACTACATCATTGCCCAATACAGAATCCGCACTATCGGAGCACATAGCGATATCACGGAGTGCCGACTACGAGGTTTTAACCCGTTTGTGGTCGAGGAGGATTTGAGTCAGAAGCCGACAATGGAGCTTCACACCGACACTCCTCTCTCGCTTGCCGACTTTGGCGAGACAACCACGCTGCAAGAGTTCACTTTCGAGGCGTCGTATTCGCAGTGCCGCTTTGCACGCTATGCAAACGGATACGTATTCTCGATGTCAAAGGATGACTACGATATGATTTTTGCAAGCGAGTTCGGCTCGAACGTAGTCAAATCGAACTACGCACTGCTGCCCGTAATCGACCCATCGTTGTTGCGTTTCGGCTTGTGGATGGCCTTCGGTATCATCACCGCCCCACTCGGAGCGATAGCAATTCACTCGTCGGTAATCGTAAAGGATGATATGGCGATACTCTGCCTTGGCGAGTCGGGAACAGGCAAAAGCACCCACAC
>JAZRCC010000197.1:0-9024 GCA_045635405.1 Alistipes sp. | reverse complement strand
ACACTTATCGCCTGTAATGGTGATAGGGTCGTCAATCATTCCGTTCTCGGCACGCTTAACACGACGTACGTGGGCGGCTTGTGCTGCAATCGAGATATTTTTGTGAATCACTCCAATACCGCCCTCTCGTGCTATTGCAATGGCCATAGGTGCCTCGGTTACGGTATCCATCGCAGCCGATACGATAGGAATATTAAGCGGAATGTTTCTCGAAAAACGGCTCTGAACGCTCACTTCGCGTGGTAGCACCTCCGAGTATGCCGGCACAAGCAGCACGTCGTCGAAGGTCAAACCCTCTTGCTGAACTCTATCTGAAAGAAACGACATAAAAAATATAATTTTAGTTAAACATTTTGCACCATTAAAAAACAAAACGAGCGAGGCACAATCGCACCTCACTCCTCTATTTTACGCCGCACGCACCCCTAATGTTATGCACACACACTCGTCCCCTTTGCAGAGTCGCCCCTATTTGTGGCGAAGACGTTATGTTGCATCGGTACGTCATAGCTGATTAAATTTGGGCAAAAGTACAAAGTTTTTTCCATAAAAAAAAGCATCACATAAGAATTTTTCAAAAAATCTGACAAAATATCACCTTCAACAAAATTGATAAAAAATTGTTAATAAAATCGATGTACGCCTATTTTGCGATTAAGGTATTTATCATACCTTTGTCGTATGATGACACGGTATTCGTTTGGAGTAGTTAAGCAAATAGAGATGATGCTTGTGCAGGGTTGCTCATTGGGGCTGCATAGGTTAAAAGGGATGGATGCCACCATACACCGACAACCGCACACGCACTCCAAGCACCGCAGTCAAAGTGCTGTTTATCAGGATAAAAGCGTGAACATATAAGGATAGATTGAGGCCACTGTAAACATACGTTTCGGCGGCTTCTCTCTTTAATATCAATAAGTTACTAAAAAACTTAAACAAAATATTAGCTATGAAAGTTGCAGTTATTATGGGTTCGACAAGCGATTGGGACGTAATGAAATCGGCTTGCGAAACACTCGAAGAGTTGGGTATCGAGTATGAAAAACGTGTTATCAGTGCCCACAGAACTCCTCATTTGATGTTTGAGTATGCCACCACAGCTCGCGAACGCGGAATTGGTGCCATCATTGCCGGTGCAGGAGGTGCAGCACACGTTGCTGGTGTTACGGCCGCACTCACAACCGTTCCCGTAATTGGAGTGCCTATCAAATCGGCTGCAATGAATGGTCTCGACTCGCTTTTGTCGATTGTGCAGATGCCGGGTGGAATTCCTGTATCGACTGTTGCTATCAACGGTGCAAAGAACGCCGCATTGGTAGCTGCGTCGATGTTTGCACTGACCGATGCTGCGTTGGAGTCACGTCTTAACGACTACCGCAAACGTCAAACCGAGAAGGTGTTAGAGGCTGAACTATAAAAGAGAACAAACACAGATGAAGAACTACCGTATATTTGTCGAAAAACGTCCAGAGTTCCGTGTCGAGGCAGATAGCCTTCGTCGAGAACTCAACGAAAATCTCTCGCTGCACATTCAGAGTTTGCGAGTATTAAACGTCTATGATCTGTTTGGTTTTGACAAAGAGTTGGCGGAGCGTTGTCACTACGCCGTATTTGGCGAAATCGTAACCGACATCGTAACCGAAGAGTGCCCGTTGGAGGGTGTGAAATACCTCGCCGTAGAGTACCTTCCAGGTCAATTCGACCAGCGTGCATCGTCGGCTGTCGATTGCGTACGTCTGCTCGAACCAACCGCCAACGTATCGATTCGCAGTTCGAAGTTGTTAATCTTCGACGACTCCGTAAGCGAGAAGGATATCGAGGCCATCAAGAAATACTACATCAACGGTGTAGAGTCTCGCGAGAAGGATCTCTCGAAACTCTCCGCCAACGAGCAGGCCGAAGTTCGTCCTGTTCCCGTTTTGGAGGGCTTTATAGAGATGGGCGAGGAGGAGTTGGAGCCATATTGCCGTGAGCACTCGTTGGCTATGAATGCCGACGACTTGCGTGAGGTTGTTCGCTACTTCCAGGGCGAGCATCGCAATCCTACACAGACCGAGTTGCGAATTTTGGATACCTATTGGAGCGACCACTGCCGCCATACAACCTTCACAACCGAAATCGAGCATATCCGCATCGACGACTCGTTTATGAAGAGCGAATTTGAGGCGGCGTTGGCAGAGTTCGGCAAGATTCGCGAGGAGTTGGGCCGTGAACACAAGAGCCTCTGCCTTATGGAGCTTGCAACAATCGGTGCCCGCTATCTGCGTCACAAAGGTCTGCTCGACGATATGGAGCAGAGCGAAGAGAACAACGCTTGCAGCATCTTCGTCGATGTCGATGTTGATGGACAGTGCGAGAAGTGGCTTCTCCAATTCAAAAACGAGGCACACAACCACCCAACCGAGATTGAGCCATTCGGTGGTGCTTCGACCTGTTTAGGTGGTGCAATCCGTGACCCACTGTCGGGCCGTGCCTACGTATATCAGGCAATGCGTGTAACCGGTGCGGGTGACATATATAAAGGTATCGACGAGACACTCGATGGCAAATTGCCACAACGTATCATCAGCCGCAAAGCCGCAGCTGGCTATTCGAGCTATGGTAACCAAATCGGTTTGGCAACAACCCACGTACGCGAGATATACCACGAGAACTATGTTGCCAAGCGTTTGGAGGTTGGTGCCGTAGTTGGTGCCGTAAAGGCTGACCACGTACGTCGCGAATCCCCGGCTCCGGGCGATGTTGTGCTGCTGCTTGGTGGTCGCACGGGTCGTGATGGTATTGGCGGAGCTACGGGCTCGTCGAAACAGCACACGGCAGCCTCGCTCGAAGAGTGTGGCTCGGAGGTGCAGAAGGGTAATGCTCCCGAGGAGCGTAAACTTTCGCGTCTTTTCCGTCGCAGCGAGGTTACATCGCTCATCAAGAAGTCTAACGACTTCGGTGCGGGTGGTGTAAGTGTTGCTATCGGCGAATTGACCGACGGTTTGGATATCTACCTCGACCGTGTTCCAACCAAATATACAGGTTTGAACTCGACAGAGTTGGCTATCAGTGAATCGCAGGAGCGAATGGCTATCGTTGTCGAGCGTAAAGATATGGAGCGAATGATTGAACTTTGTCACGAGGAGAATGTCGAGGTGACCTACGTTGCCGACGTAACCGACACTTCGCGTATGAGAATGTTCAATGGCGATAAGGTTGTTGCAGACCTGCGTCGCGATTTCATCGATAGTGCCGGTGCAAAACACTATACCAGTGTCGCCATTGCAGCTGTCGAAGAGGCGGCTCCATTCCACCGCAACATCGAAGGTGCAACGCTTCGCGATAAGGTTCTTAACAATCTCAACGATTGGAACGTCGTTTCGCAAAAGGGTCTTATCGAGATGTTCGACTCGACCATCGGAGCCTCTACGGTATTGATGCCGTTTGGTGGTCGTACACAACGCACCGAGACACAAGTTTCGGTACAAACTCTGCCTGTTCGCCACGGCAAAACCAACACGGCAAGTATTATGGCATTTGGTTACAACCCATACATCTCGTCGTGGAGCCCATATCACGGAGCACAATATGCCGTAGCCGAGTCTGTTGCAAAGGTTGTAGCAGCAGGTGCTCGATTCGACAAGATGCGATTCTCGTATCAGGAGTATTTCGAGCGAATGAGCAGCGAATATTCGTGGGGTAAACCTTTAGCTGCTCTGTTGGGTACAATTCGTATGCAGACCGCTTTGGGATTGCCATCTATTGGTGGAAAGGACTCTATGAGCGGCACTTTCAACTCGATTAACGTGCCACCAACGCTGATTGCTTTCGGTATTACGACAGTCGATGCACGCACGGTAATCTCCCCAGAGTTTAAGGAGGCTGGCAACTATATCTACCTGATTAAGCACACTCCAAATGAGAATCTCTCTCCCGATACCGACGTTTTGCGTCACAACTTCACACTCGTCAGCGATGCCATCGAGAAGGGTAGCATCAAGGCTGCATACGCCGTAGGTTTTGGTGGCGTATGCGAAGCCCTCGCAAAGATGTCGTTCGGTAATGAGATTGGAGCAGATATCACTATCGACGAGGGTCAGCTCTTCGACTACGACTATGGCTCGATTGTCGTTGAGAGCTGTGAGGAGATGAGCGATAAGAACGCTATTTTGTTGGGTCGCACAGTTGCCGACAAGTCGTTGACTATCAACGGAATCTCGCTCTCTATCGAGGAGTTGTACGAAGCAAACAGCAAGCGTTTCGAGAGTGTTTATCCTGCACGTTGCCAAGCTGATGGCGAGTGCAAGAGTGCAAACTGCACAGCAAAATCGGCACCATACTCGGGCAAGCCTGTCGATAAGGTACAGGTATATCTGCCTGTATTCCCGGGCACCAACTGCGACTACGATACAGCTCGTGCATTTGAGCGTGCGGGTGCCGAGACACATATCGGCGTATTCCGCAACCTCACAAGCGAAGATATCTTCCAATCTATCGAGGCGATGTGTCAAGCAATCGACAACTGCCACATTTTGGCATTGAGTGGTGGCTTCTCGCTCGGCGATGAGCCTGATGGCAGCGGTAAATTTATTGCCGATGTTCTCAACAATGCCGATGTAACTCGCAGCGTACACGCTTTGTTGGAGCGAGGTGGTTTGATTTTGGGTATCTGCAACGGCTTTCAAGCTCTTGTTAAGTCGGGCTTGTTGCCTTACGGACGTTTGGGTATGGTGAACGAAGCGTCGCCTACGCTCTTCCACAACAATATCCACCGCCACATCTCGCAGATTGTAACCACACGTGTCGGCACGACCGCTTCGCCTTGGTTATCGTCGTTCAACGTCGGCGATTTGCACTCGATTGCAGTCAGCCACGGCGAGGGTAAGTTCGTTGTTAGCGAAGCATTTGCCAAAGAGCTTTTCGAGAATGGTCAGGTTGCCTTCCAATATGCGAATGCGGCAGGTGAGCCAACTCTCGAATCGCCTTACAATCCAAATGGCTCTTCGTACGCTATCGAGGGTATCATTAGCCGCGATGGTCATATCCTTGGCAAGATGGGTCACACGGAGCGTTACCACGATGGTTTGATGAAGAATATCGATGGAGAGAAGCGTCAGGACATCTTCACAAATGCTGTAAACTATTTCAAAGGATTATAAACTAAAACAGTCTATGGAACAGAAGGAGATGTTCTATGAGGGCAAGACAAAACAGCTCTTTTTAACGGACGACCCCGAGTGCATTATCGTTCACTTCAATGATACTGCAACGGCATACAATAACATCAAAAAGGCGACCATTGTCAATAAGGGTATATATAACAATAGTATCTCGACAATGATTTTCGAGCATCTTCACGCAGAGGGTATCAAAACCCACTACTTGAAGAGTCTCAACGAGCGTGACCAACTCTGTCGCAAGGTGTCGATTATTCCACTCGAAGTTATCGTTCGTAACTACGTTGCCGGCTCGATGGCAAAACGTTTGGGGTTGGAAGAGGGTCTAAAACCAAAGAATGTAATCTTTGATATCTGCTACAAGGACGACACTCTTGGCGACCCGCTTATCAACGACCACCACGCCGTTGCATTGGAGTTGGTGACATACGAGGAGCTCGACCACATATACAAGACCGCTGCAAAACTTAACGAGGTTCTGACCGTCCTCTTTAAGCGTATCGGTGTCAATCTTATCGACTTCAAGATAGAGTTTGGTCGCACATCCGACGGCGAGATTATCCTTGCCGACGAGATTAGCCCCGACACCTGCCGACTTTGGGATATCGAGACCAACAAGAGGTTGGACAAAGACCGCTTCCGTCGCGATTTGGGCGATGTTATCAACGCCTACCGTGAGATTAACTCGCGATTGGAGGGCATAAAGAAGTAGCACTCCGAGTGTAATATCAGGCGTAGTGGCACTGAACCGCCACTACGTCACAAGTGAAATGAACAACAAAAATTAGGTTACAATGAGCGTATTAGGTGTTTATGGTATTGATGAAGCATCGTCAATGTTGTACTATGGTCTTCATTCGTTGCAGCATCGTGGACAGGAGGGTTGTGGCATTGTTTGCGTAGACAAAGAGGGTAACTTCACCCGCCAACGAGGTTTAGGTCTTGTTACAGAGGTACTTAACGGACAGAAACTCGAATCATTAAAGGGCAATATCGCCATAGGACACGTGCTCTATTCGGGAGCAGGAGGTCGTGGCGAGGAGAATGTTCAGCCGTTGTATTTTCGTCATCATACGGGCGATTTTGCCATTGCTCACAATGGCCACATAGTAAATGCACGCCATCTGACCGAGTATCTCGAAACTCGTGGCTCGCTTTTCCAAACCACCTCCGATGGCGAGTTGCTGGCTCACCTTATCAAGAAGGAGTCGAATACCGAGCACCGTATCTTCTCTATAATCGAGGCTCTCAATATGATGGAGGGTGCGTTTGCTTTCCTGATTATGACCAAAAATCGTATCTACGCTTGTCGTGATAAGTATGGATTGCATCCGCTCTCGATTGCCAAACTTGGCGACGGATATGTCGTAAGTAGCGAAACTTGTGCATTCGACACAATGGGTGCAACATTTATTCGCGATATCGAGCCGGGCGAAATCGTGGCTATCGACCACAAGGGTCTGCGTTCGTCACGTTTCTCGCACTATCAGCAACACAAGATGTGTGCGATGGAGTATATCTACCTTGCACGCCCCGATAGCGATATCGAAGGTTGCTGCGTACACGCCTACCGCAAGGAGTCTGGTCGTCGTTTGTGGCACGAAGCACCGTGTGATGCCGACATCGTTATCGGTGTACCCGATTCGAGCCTCAGTGCCGCACAAGGTTACAGCGAGGCAAGTGGCCTTCCGTACGAAATGGGACTCATTAAGAACAAATATGTAGGACGTACATTTATCCAACCATCGCAACGACTTCGTGAGCAGGGCGTAAAGATGAAACTCTCGGCTGTCCGTGGTATCGTTCAGGGCAAACGAATTGTCCTTATCGACGACTCTATTGTTCGAGGCACAACATCGCGTCGAATTGTCGATATGTTGCGTTCGGCAGGAGCTACCGAGGTACACGTCCGCATCGCCAGTCCAACGATGACGCACCCTTGTTATTATGGTGTCGATACATCGACACGCGAGGAGTTGATGTTGGCTCGTCTGACCATCGAGGAGGCTTGCCGAGAGATTGGTGCCGATTCGTTGGCATTCCTATCACCAACGGCTACCGTAGAGTCGGCCCCACAACGTAATGATATGTGTATGGCTTGCTTTACAGGTCAATACCCAACCGCACTTTATGACGATAAATAATAAAAAGATATTATAGTATGGCAGAAAATTACACCAAAGCCGGCGTAAACCTCGAAGCAGGATACGAAGTTGTACGTCGCATCAAACAACACGTAGCATCGACCAATCGACAGGGTACGATGGGAAACATTGGAGCATTCGGCGGAATGTTCGACCTCGCCTCTTTGAATGTCAAAGAGCCTATCTTGGTTAGCGGAACCGATGGCGTAGGTACAAAATTGAAATTGGCGTTCGCACTCGACAAGCACGACACAATCGGTATCGATGCTGTTGCGATGTGCGTAAACGACGTACTTGCACAGGGTGCCGAGCCACTGTTCTTCCTCGACTACGTTGCTATCGGTCACAACATCCCGGCAAAGGTCGAGGCTATTGTAGCAGGTGTTGCAGAGGGTTGTCGCCAAGCCAATTGTGCATTGATTGGTGGCGAAACTGCCGAGATGCCTTCGATGTATGGCGATGGCGAGTACGATATCGCAGGCTTTACGTGTGGCGTTGTTGAGCGTTCGAAGCTCATCGACGGCTCGAAGGTCAAGACAGGCGATGTTCTTGTCGGCATAGCATCCAGCGGTGTTCACTCCAACGGTTTCAGCCTTGTTCGCAAGATTTTGGCTGATAAAAACCTCGATTTGAACGCAACATACGAGGAGTTGGGAGGCAAGACATTGGGTGAGACACTGCTCACACCAACGAAGATATATGTTCGCCAAGTTTTGGAGGTTATCCGCACTTGCGACGTTCACGGAATATGCCACGTTACGGGTGGTGGTTTCGACGAGAATATTCCTCGTACGTTGCAGAAGGGACAAGGTCTTCGCATAAAAGAGGGCTCGTGGGAGCTTCTGCCAATCTTCCGATTGTTGGAGCGTGAGGGCGAGATTCCTCACCGCGAGATGTTCAACATCTTCAATATGGGTGTCGGAATGGTTATCGTTGTCGATAAGGCAGAGGCACAAAAGGTAATTGATACACTCGCTGCAAGCGGCGAAAAGGCATCTATCATTGGCGAAGTAACTGCCGAGGAGGGAGTCGTAATCGAATAGTGATGAAGCGATTAGCGATATTTGCAAGCGGCGTAGGTACCAACTTCGAAGCCATAGCCACAGCCTGCCGTCGAAACGAGATTGACGCCGAGGTGGTGCTGATGGTGTGTGACCGTCCCGCTGCAAAGGTCGTTGAGAAGGCGAAACTGCTCGATATTCCGACCTTCGTATTTTCGCCAAAGAGTTACGCATCGAAGGCGGATTACGAACAAGAGATTGTCGAGCAACTCGATGCAGCACAGGTCGATTTGGTATGTTTGGCGGGTTATATGCGAATTATATCGCCCGTATTACTTGCGGCATATCGTCACCGAATTGTGAATATCCACCCATCGCTTCTGCCCGCATTTCGTGGTGCCAATGCCGTAGAGCAGGCCATCGAGTATGGCGTTAAGGTCTTTGGCGTTACGATTCATTGGGTTGATGAGAGCCTCGATGGTGGCAAAATCATCGCACAAGAGGCCTTTGCCTACGAAGGCAACGACCCTGCGGAGGTGCATCGGATAGGGCAGAGCATCGAACACCGATTATACCCCGCAACAATAAAAAAGATATTAAACGAATAAAAACAGATAGTAAAATGAGAGCATTAGTTAGTGTCAGCGACAAGAGTGGTTTGGTTGAGTTTGTCGGCCAGCTTCAAGAACTCGGCTGGGAGATTATTGCAACGGGCGG
>JAZRCC010000196.1:0-2625 GCA_045635405.1 Alistipes sp. | reverse complement strand
TTCAAAACACCTGTACGCTCGTACTTACGCTTAAACTTTTTGAGAGCGCGCTCGATGTTTTCGCCCTCTTTTACCGGCATAATAATCATAATATTTTCTCCTTATTTTTTGTTTGTTTAACCTTGTTTTGTTGTTTGGCTCTGCTCGGCTCTATGCCAACTTTTGACACTTGCCGACTCCTGCCAACGGAGTGATTGTGTGGTATTTACAAAGCGAAATCGAGAGGTATGTCGCCAAAATGCAGATAGGGTGACAAAGCAGTAGCCTGCTCCGTACCGAATATTTGTTCATCTGTCATCTCTTTCAGCGACTTCCAGCCTCCTTTCGATTTGCGTCGTTCTACAATCTTTTTTATCGCTCCTCGCGTCATATAAGGATGACGCTCCAAAACCGAAGCGGGTGCAAAGTTAATATCAATTTTTGATATTTTGCAACTATCGCAACAAATTTGTTTAGAAATTAGCAGAAAATTGTCGTTTGTGACGCATTTTAACTCGCTAATCTGCTCAATTCGAGCAAATCCGCCCAACAATCGGCGGTACTCCATAATCGCAACCACCGTCTTTGCACCAACACCACGCACGCTACGCAACGTCGCCGAGTCGGCACTATTTATCTCGACCAGACCTCCGTAGGGCAGCGGGTCGGGGAATATCACGAAGTGCGACAGCGAATCGGCCATCTCCTCGCTAACAGCATAGCATTCACGGAGTTCGTCCATCGAGCGGATGCCGTGAGGGTCGCGGTCGCGGTAGTCGAGAAGTGCCCTTGCCTGGCGAATCGAGAAGCCTATGCGACGCAGGTAGGCAAGGCCCACAGTGTCGATGCGAAACGGCTCGAACGGCGTAGGCGAGAAGCGAGGTTTGCGAGGTGTGTGCCTCCTAATCGAATCGGCTTGTCGGGCAGCAACTCGGAACGAGTCGGGCTTGATGCGGAACTCCTCGCCGATGCGGATGTAGGGTAGCAGCTGTTCGAACATCGAGTCGGTAATGCCGTGGCAAATTGCCAAATCTTCGGGAATGCTGAATATCTTGCCACGAGCACGAAAACGGATGAGCGATATCGCCATCTTGCGGTCGAAGCCCAACTCGCGTAACTCTTTGTATGTGATTGTGTTGGGGTCGAACTCGAAGAGCGAGTCGCAAAGCCCTTTGCTCTCGGAAAAATCGACAACGTCGATACCGTCGTTTGGCCTCGGCTCGCTTATAAACAGACTGACCAGCGAGATGATGTAGAGCACAAACAGCGTTATGATACCCGCCAAGCGATATGGGTCTCTCTTCTTCATATCTCGGCCGTATCGGAATAGAGCAGTTTGCGGTAACGCTGCGATGGCGACTCGATGTGTTCGCCAATGGAGTACTCTGCCCAACGGCGATCGACAAGGGCGATGGTCTCCTCCGCCGTGCATACAACATTTGGCCAACGCGATGGGTTGTTTGGCTCCGTCGTTGCCAACTTTGGACGTGCATCCACACAGATACGTTCGCCCACGATTTGCATATCACGTCGTGGGTCGCTGTTTGCCGCAGCTATCCACAACAACTCCTCGCCGCAGAGCATTGTCGCCTTATCGTCGAAGAGTGCCACGGTACGACACTCGCCAACGCTATCGATTTGTTCACAAATGGTGCGGAAATCGACCTTCGTATCGACGTTGGCAAAGAGCAACAGCACGCCCCATTCGCCCAGCAAATCGGTACGAACGGAGATACCGTCGGGGAGTGATAAATCGCTGATTGTTACGGGATTTGTCGAGTTGTAATCCTCGTTCGCCGCCATCGGAATTGTTGTGCAGTCAAACGCAACTTTGCCTCCAAAGCCATTGGTTGCGGTAGCGTGGTCCAACACATCGTAGATACCATCCGACGCATATAGATTTCGAGCCGTAAAGTTGCGGGCAAACCACGCCAATTGTCGCTTGTTGCGGATATCTGCTCCATCGGGCAGCAAGACCAGATATTTGTTGAACATCATCTGTCCCGCACCCCACATACCTTGTGCAACCTTTGTCGCTTGCCCCATATATCGGGTTTTCAACGACATAATCGCAATATTGTGCGATGTTCCGCTGACGGGCATATATAGGTCGCCGACCTCGGGTTGCATAACCAGGCGAATTGGCTCCAAAAAGATACGTTCGGTGGCTTGTGAAATGTAGGCGTCCTCTTGTGGGGGAATGCCGACAATGGTAGCAGCATAGACCGCATCGCGACGATGGGTGATGGCGGTAATGTGTAGTTGTGGATATAAATCTTTGAGCGAGTAGAATCCTGTGTGGTCGCCAAAATCGCCCTCGACCCTCAACGGCTCGGTCGTATCGACATAACCCTCGATGACGAAGTCGCAATCTGCCGGCACATATATGTCGTTTGTTATCGATTTGACGAGTGTAACGGGCCTCTGTCGCAGAAAACCAGCCAACAGATACTCGTCCATATTGTCGGGCATAGGTGCCGTAGCAGCATAGGTGTATGCAGGGTCGCCACCAATGGCTATCGATACGGGCATACGTTCGCCTCGCATCTTGTAAGCCTCGTAGTGACGTGCTCCCGTCTTGTGGCGGTGCCAATGCATTCCGCACTGTTTCGAGTCGAAAATCTGCATACGATACATTCCGACATT
>JAZRCC010000195.1:0-25085 GCA_045635405.1 Alistipes sp. | reverse complement strand
GCTGTTTGGTTGAACGTGTGGGCATACGAGCCTGGCAGCTATGTTAATTATGGTAATTGGGAGATTATAGTTACCGAGAATGGTAAGCGTTTGGAGGTACAGCGAGTTGTCGAGAAACGCGATCCAATGTCGGCATTGGTTAATGAGATTTTCAAATTCCACCAGAATGGTCGTCTTTCGTCCAAGTCTATGACATTGAGTGCTCAAAGCCATATGTTTAAGGTGGTTGCATCGTCGGCAACTTCGACATTGACCATATCGGTAAAAGACCGTTTTGGCAATGTTTATAAGGAGGTTATGGAGCGACCAAAGAAGTTCTACGACGGAAAGGATATCGTAAATACTTGGAATTACGAATAGGCCGAGCCGTAGCCTCGAAAGGGGGTTACGACATATGCAAAAAAGATATCAGCCCTGCGAATTTCGGGGCTGATATCTTTTTTTTTTGTGGCAAGTGCCGGCACTACTTTTTGAGCTGTTTTGCGGGCTCTTCCCAATGGAATGGGGCAAACGTGTCGCCACTCTCGCTACTACGCCACGATGGCTTTCGCAGGGCGTAGATAATCAACGGAACGGCAATCAGCACGATGCAACCGATAACAATCACCGAGACCCAAACCGTAGGGCTGCCTGTCGAAATCTGCGCAGGCGGAATGAAACACAAAACGAAGGCGAGCAGCGAGCCACAAAAACCGACTCCCGCAATGAGCCACATCAGGGCATTGCCTCCCAAACGGAATGGTCGCTCGGTGGCTGGCATCTTATATCGCAGAGTGATGGCTGCGGCAAACATCATCATATACATAATAAGGTAGAGCGAAACGGTCATCTGCGAGAGGATTTCGTAGAACGACTGCACCGTAGGCATAACCACGAATAACAGCGATAGGAGCGTTACCAAAAAGCCCTGTGCAAGCAGGATGTTGCGTTGTACGCCTCGCGAGTTGGTGCGTTGCAAAATCGGTGGCAGATAGCCCGCACGACCTACGGCATAGATACCCTTCGAAGGGCCTGCAACCCACGTCAGAACGCCCGCCAAAACGCCAAACATCAGGGCGATGGCAATTATCGGTTTTGCCCACGATATATGCAGGTATTCAAAATAGCGGTCGAAACCGATAAGGAGCGACTGTGTGAGCGAAACCTCCTTCGATGGGATGATAAAGCCCAACGAGAATGTGCCCAAGATAAAGATTGCAACCGTCACCACCGAGCCGATAATTATCGCTTTCGGATAGTTGCGACGAGGGTTGTCGACATCCATAACGTGGATACCCATCATCTCCATACCGGCATAGAAGAGGAAGATACTGCTGGCAAGTACCAAGTTGTTGAAGTGGCTCAAATCGGGGAAGAAACTCTGGCTCATATCCATATTGTTGTGTCCGCCCGTAGCGAGGTAGATTATACCCATAACAATCAGCAATGCCGCAGGGATAATCGTGCCGATAATGCCGCCCCACTTGCTGATTTTGCCGACCCAATCAAGACCTCGCAGCGAGATAAAGGTTGCCACCCAATAGATTGCCAAGACCGTAATCAGCGTAAAGGCTTTGTTCGATGCCAATGCCATATCGTGTGTCTGGTCGCTGCCTATAAAGGCTATCGACACTGCACCGAATGTCAGCACGGTCGGAAACCAAATGGTGTTCTGAATCCACTGCAACCATATCGCAAGGAAGCCCATCCTCGCTCCGAAAGCCTCGCCAACCCAGCGAAAAACACCGCCCTGCTTGTCGGAAAACATCGCCGCCAACTCGGCTGCAACCATCGCAGTAGGAATCAGGAAAACCACCGCCGCAAAGAGGTAGTAAAATGCCGACGAGAGGCCGTAAATCGACTCGGCAGCCAAGCCTCGCAGACTTACGACCGCCGTAATGTTCATAATAGCGAGTGTGGTGACACTCAACTTGAACGCTGAACTCTTTTTCTGTACCATAATGCTTTTCTATTTGTTCGTTACTCGCTCCCAAACAGCAATAACTACGCCAAAATTGCAGAGCGAATAGGTCGTGCGGATAGGACAGATAGGACAGATAGGACAGATAGGACAGATAGGACAGATAGGACAGATAGGATGTGGCGTTACCTCTCTATGATGCAAAAAAAGGTTGCCTCTCTGCGAAGCAACCTTTGTGATACTCTACGGTGAGTTGGACTACATCATACCGCCCATACCGCCCGCAGGCATTGCAGGCATAGCAGGCTCGGCAGACTTCTTCTCTGCCAAGACACACTCCGTAGTGAGGAACATCGATGCAATCGATGCGGCATTCTCCAACGCTACACGGCTCACCTTTGTAGGGTCGATGATACCTGCTGCGAGCAGATCCTCGTAGCGGTCGTCGCGTGCATTGTAACCGAATGTGCCCTCGCCCTCGCGTACCTTATTTACGACAACCGAGCCCTCGCCACCTGCATTGGCAACAATCTGGCGAAGCGGCTCCTCGATGGCACGCTTAACGATTTGAATACCCGTAGTCTGATCGTCGTTCTCGCCTTTGAGCGTTTCGAGAGCAGCCGTAGCACGGATATATGCTACACCACCACCCGGAACGATACCCTCCTCAACTGCGGCACGAGTCGCAGCCAAAGCATCATCTACACGGTCTTTCTTCTCCTTCATCTCAACCTCGGTTGCAGCACCTACATACAACACGGCTACACCGCCAGCCAACTTGGCAAGACGCTCCTGCAACTTCTCACGGTCGTAGTCCGATTTCGACACCTCGATGCTTGCCTTGATTTGTGCAACACGCTCGGCGATAGCCTCTTTCGAGCCGCAACCATCGACGATAGTGGTGTTCTCCTTGTTAAGCGATACCTTCTCGGCACAACCCAACATCTCGAGAGTGGCATCCTCCAAACGCATACCCTTGTCGCTCGAAATCACGGTACCACCTGTCAAAGCGGCGATATCCTCCAACATCTCCTTGCGACGACCACCAAAGCCAGGAGCCTTGCAAGCGGCAATCTTCAACGTGCCACGCAGACGATTTACAACCAATGCCGACAGAGCCTCGCCATCGACATCCTCGGCAACGATAAGCATCGAACGACCACTCTGTGCAACAGGCTCCAATACGCCCATAATCTCCTTCATAGTCGAAATCTTCTTGTCGGTGATGAGGATATATGGCTTTTCGAGTTGTGCCTCCATCTTCTCGGTGTCGGTGATGAAGTAAGCAGAGATATAGCCACGGTCGAACTGCATACCCTCGACAACCTCGACGTGAGTGTCGGTACCCTTTGCCTCCTCAACGGTGATAACACCCTCGTTATTCACCTTTGCCATAGCCTCGGCGATAAGTTTGCCGATTGCCGAGTCGTTGTTTGCCGAGATGGTTGCCACCTGCTCGATTTTCGAGTTGTCGGTAACAACCTGCGACTGCTCACGCAATGCCGCAACAACGGTCGAAACCGCCTTGTCGATACCACGCTTCAAATCCATCGGATTTGCTCCTGCGGTTACGTTCTTCAAACCTACACCAATAATCGCCTGTGCCAATACGGTTGCAGTGGTGGTGCCGTCGCCCGCATCGTCGTTGGTCTTCGATGCAACCTCGCGTACCATCTGGGCACCCATATTTGCGAACGAATCCTCCAACTCAACCTCTTTGGCTACGGTTACACCATCCTTGGTTACCTGTGGAACTCCAAATTTTCTATCGATAATCACGTTGCGACCCTTTGGGCCCAATGTTACCTTTACGGCATTTGCCAAAGCATCAACGCCCTCTTTGAGAAGGTCGCGAGCCTCTACGTTGTATTTAATCTCTTTTGCTGCCATAGCTTTTTACTCTTTTGTGTGTTGTTTATTAGCCGACGATAGCCAAGATGTCGGCCTGCTTCATAATAATATAGTTGGTGCCCTCGAAGCGAATCTCCGTGCCGGCATACTTGCCATAGAGAACCTCGTCGCCAACCTTTACCTCCATTTTAACCTCTGCGGTACCTGGACCAACAGCGATAACTTTACCTGCAAGTGGCTTCTCCTTTGCAGTGTCGGGAATAATCAGACCCGAAGCGGTCTTCTCCTCTGCCGCATTTGGCAGAATCAGAACTCTGTCCGATAGTGGTTTTACGTTCATCTTTTCTCGTTTTTTAATTATGTTTTACAATATATTGTTGCTCTGTTTGCACTGTTTGGCGACTCTTTCGGCAGGGGTGTGGTATCGTCCCTTGTGCCTGTTCTGCCTCTCCGTTTTGAGCTTTGCTCCTATATTCAACAATAGGTGTGCCAAAGTGCAAATATACGAAATATACGGCAAAATCTTAAAGGTTTCTGCCAAAGTGATTGACATTTTGGCAGAGATTGGCTATGGTAGTTGGGTGTCTGTCATATTCGACGGCTCGTTTTCAATGGCTCGATTTGCAAAAATGCTCCCCGATTTTTTGCGAAATTTTTACCATTTATAACATCGAAATTTCGTTTGATTTTTGTGGGATTCGAAGTGCATATTTTCCTCTTAAAAATGGGCTGAAAATCTGGTGGTTTTTATCGCTATTACAGCGGTTGAAAGGGCGGTATTTTTGTGTGTTTTTTGTGGTGGGATAAAGTTTTTTTATTAGGTGGTTGTATGCTGATAATCAGCAATGTGGTAGAGTATTTGCCGTAATATATCGATGTTGTCTATGGCTGTATTTTAAGGTTTGTCGAAGCGGTGTTTTTAGGGCTGTTTTTGAAGCTGAATTTGCCACTGATTTACGATAAAAATTTGGGTGGTTTATTGGCTCGGTTTTGTCGAGGTTGAATGGCTGGTCGGAGGCTGAATTTTGTCGGGAATAGATGCCCTTTTTTTGAAACTATAAACGGACTCTTGGCGGGCAGAGAGATAGTAAAATTGTAAAAATCTTTATATAAATAAGGTATTTTTTCACTTTTCTCTTGTTTGGGCGGAGGAAAATATGTATCTTTGTGTGCTAAACGATAGGATTTTAGCGTATTTGTGAGTGGGGTTTGGGGTTGATAAATTTGTTAAATCCCAGATTTATTATTGCTAACAGATTGAAAATCATTGTATTATATGGTTTTCAATGTCCCCCGATTGTATCCATTGCTCAAATGTGAGTGCCGCATTCGATGATAAAAAGCGGTGATGCTACAAAACAGACAGATGGTTGCGAATGCCGATAAAATAGTGGAGCAGTGGTATGCTTTGCGAGTTACGTATCAACGTGAGTTGATAGCAAGTGCCGCTCTCGATAAATTGGGCATCGAAAATTATGTACCGAGTCGCACTGTTAAGGTCAAACTATCGTCGGGTCGAAACGTATATCGTCGCAGAGCTTTGGTGCATAACTACATCTTCGTCCGCTCCGACCGTGCGACAATTGACCGCATAAAGCAGACTGCATTGCCCTATTTGCGTTATGTTATGGTGACAATCGATGGCACTTATCAGCCAATGGTGGTGCCCGATGTGCAGATGCAGAGCTTTATACGAGTGACCGCCTCCGAAGATGAGCACGTTGCACTGTTGGCAGAGGAGAGCGTGGATTTGCGTTGCGGGCAGCGAGTGCGTGTGACGGGAGGCCCATTTCAGGGCATTGAGGGCATCTTGACAAAAATCAAGGGTCTGTTTCGTCGCAAGGTGGTTGTGCGTATCGAGGGTGTAGCGATAGTCTCGGCTCCGACAATCGATTCGAGGCTAATCGAGCCAATAGAAGGGTAAATAAAAACGAAATTATAGAATTTATGAAAATTGCAGTAGCCGGAACAGGTTATGTAGGTTTGAGTATGGCAACGCTCCTTGCTCAACACAATGAGGTGGTAGCGGTCGATATCGTGCCTGCACGTGTCGATATGGTCAATCGTCGCCAATCGCCAATTCAGGATGAGTATATAGAGAAGTTCTTTGCCGAAAAAGAGTTGAATCTTCGTGCAACACTCGATGCCGCCGAGGGTTATGCCGATGCGGAGTATGTGATTATCGCCGCTCCGACAAATTACGATAGCCAAAAGAACTTTTTTGACACGTCGGCCGTTGAGTCGGTAATTGCCTCTGTGATGGAGCACAACCCAGATGCGATAATGGTAATCAAAAGCACTATCCCGGTGGGATATACCGAGCAGATTCGCAAAAAGACAGGGAGTGACAATATCCTCTTCTCGCCGGAGTTTCTGCGTGAGAGCAAAGCACTCTACGACAACCTCTATCCGAGCCGTATTATCGTAGGTCGTCCCGAGGGTGATGAGCGTCTGGATCGAGCAGCTCGCCGATTTGCAGAACTGCTGTTGGAGGGTGCCGTAAAACGCGATGTCGAGATGTTGTTTATGGGATTGACCGAGGCGGAGGCGGTGAAGTTGTTCGCCAACACATACCTCGCTTTGCGTGTGAGCTACTTCAACGAGTTGGATACGTATGCCGAGATGAAGGGGTTAGATACACAGGCGATAATCAATGGCGTAGGTCTTGACCCTCGTATCGGTACGCATTATAACAACCCATCGTTCGGATATGGCGGATATTGTCTGCCAAAGGATACCAAGCAGTTGCTGGCGAACTATGCCGATGTGCCACAAAATATGATGTCGGCAATCGTTGAGAGCAACCGTACCCGTAAGGATTTTATCGCCGACCGTGTGTTGGAGATGGCGGGCTACTATACGGGAAGCAGCCGCTACGATGCGGGACGTGAACGCCACTGCACGATTGGAGTGTTCCGCCTGACGATGAAGACCAACTCGGATAACTTCCGACAGTCGTCGATACAGGGCGTAATGAAACGTATCAAGGCAAAGGGTGCCGAGGTTATTATCTACGAGCCAACGTTGGAGAGCGGTACAACCTTCTTCGGCAGCAGAGTGGTAAATGATTTGGCAGAGTTCAAACGCTTGTCGGATGCTATCGTCGCCAACCGCTACGATAACTGCCTCGACGACGTCCGCCAAAAGGTATATACACGAGATGTCTTCCAACGAGATTAGGATGTAGATCGAAAAAATCCCCTCCTGAAAGTTTTATGAGTGAAATTGTCGCACAAACATCTACGAGAGTCGCGTTTAATACAGTGATACAGTACGTTCGAATGATCATCAACGTATTCATTGGACTGTACTCTGTGCGAATAATCCTTAAAGCATTAGGAGCAGAGGACTATGGTATTTATGATGTTGTTGCAGGTGTCATAGGCTTATTAGGTTTTATCCAAGCATCGTTGTCGCAGACATCTATTCGGTTTATCTCGGTAAGTATTGGGAAGGGTGATACAGATCACATAAAAGAGACATTCAATCACTGCTTTTGGTTACATCTTATCATTGCAATAACTTTTTGTGCATTGTTGATTGTAGTTGGGACGTTCCTGTTCGATGGCTTTTTAAATATTCCAGATGATAGAATATTTGCAGCTCGTAGCGTGTATTACTGTATGGTCATAACGCTATTTTTTCAAATTCTATCTACTCCATTTCAGGCTCTAATTATCTCTCGCGAACAATTTTTGTATATTGCATTAATTGCAATAATGGATTCGCTGCTTAAATTGGCAACAGCGTTAGTTGTATTGCATTTTATGGGAGATAAACTGGTCTTGTATGGGGTTCTAATGATGTTAATTACATTGCTTAATGTCATCATTTATTTAGTGATTTGTTTTGTAAAGCATAGAAATTCTTTTGGAATTGCAGATTTTTCGGCAAAGGGAGTAAAGTCTGTTTCAAGTTTTGCTGGATGGACTCTAATGGATGTTTTTGGAACTGTAATTACTCGACAGGGATATGCTGTTATGCTTAATAAATTCTTTGGACCAATTGTTAACGCAGCATTTGCATTGGCACGACAATTAGAGGGACAAATATATACTATTTCAGCATCTGTAATAGATACAATGAAACCTCAAATTATGATAAGTCACGGCAGTGGCGATGATGAACGGATGTTGAGGTTGTCTTTAACTGCTGGGAAAATTGGTTTTTCGATGATGGCCTTGGTTGCTGTTCCGTTGATTATATTGATGCCTGATGTATTGGCATTATGGCTTACTAGTATTCCTGAAGGAGCAGTATCTTTTGCTAGATTACTGATAATTGCCTGTATGATGGAGCAACAAACACGAGGTTTAGTTTACGCAAATCAGGCAATAGGTAATATTAAATGGTTCTCCATAATAGTGTCATTTTGTCGATTGATCGCGTTGCCTATATCGTGTATCTTTATCTACAAAGGTTATTCAGCTGTTACAGCTATCGTAATTTTTGTTGTGTGTGAAACAATTGGGTCTTTAAGTAGAGTTGTTATTATCTCAAAATTAACATCTTTTAACATCAAAGATTTTGTAATATATAACATCCTGATGTTGTTGTTACCTATATGCACATCCGTTATTTTAGGCGTGATATGTTCTATCTATTTGGAAGGATGGAGTAGATTGATAGTTACAACTCTTACATCAATAGTCATATATGTGTCATTGTTGTATTTATGTGGCCTAACCAAAGATGAAAAAAATATTGTACACACTATTGTTAGGCGTGTGCTAGAAAAAATGAAAATATGATAGAATTTTTTAAAAAAATATTTTGTTTTTCACTGCTTATAGTGGTTGCTATATCTTATATGGATGTTTTTAATCCAGATGGAGCGGTGCAATCATCACTGTCGACACTGTTTAAGAATATGACAATATTGTTATTCGCGATATCTTTTAGGTGGGCAGTGTTTTCATCTAATTTTACGAAGCATTACTTACTGATATTGTTGTGTGTTTTTGTATCTGCGTTGGCTGCTGATGCAATATTTTCGTCGAGTGAATATTTCCAAGATCTTATGAATCTTATAATATCATTTGTTTGTGTCTGTATTGGCTATAACATGACATTTGGGAATAGAGATATTAAGTTTATGTATATCTTGTACGGAATAGCATTGCTATTTACAGGAGCGACATTGATTGACAACAATATTGGAGGTTTATTGATTACAGACGATTATAAGATTCACAGCAAGAATGGAATTGGAGCAATGATAGCATCTTTTGCGGTGTCGATGTTTGTTTTTTGTAGTGATAAATCCTCGAAATGGTGGAAAGTAGTTTCGATAATAACGATATTATTGTCGGTAGTTATTTTGCTTACAATTCGAGCGAGAGCATCCACGATGACAGTGTTTATATCTCTGTTTATATATTGCATCCAATTGGTTAGATGTGGAGTATTCTCTTTGAATAAACTGATAAAGTGGTCTCTATTCATCATTCCAATATTGGTTGTTGTTATCTATATCGTTGGAGTGGATTTTAGTTTTGCCTCGGAGTACATATATAATTCACTCTTTCAGAACGTTGAAGATGATGTGACAACAGGTCGTGCAGATCGTAATGTTATTGCTTGGGACTTTTTTATGACTCATCCATTGTTTGGTAGATTGGTAGAACCTATTAATTTGTCGTGGGTACACAACTACTTATTACGTGTTTTGGCAGACTATGGTATGATCGGAGGTGCTAGTTTGGTTGTATTGTATGTGTATTTAACATACCGAGTTGTAAGTGTACATTGGAAATACAACACATTAGCATCCGTGGAATATATTGGATATTGGGCAATATTGCCACTTCTGTTGTTGAGTGTTGTTGAACCCTTGTTCCCTTATTCACCAGGAACATCGGTAATGTTCTCGTTTATGTTACTTGGGTATAGTAACAAGTTCTTACGTTGTGATAAGAATAATATTAAACTACAAAGATATGAATAAACTATGTTTGATATTGAACCTTGCTCCACATTACCGAAGAGCAATATACAACGCCATCGAGAAGGAGTTTGATTGCGATTGGTATGTTGGAGATTCTGTGGACGATATCAAAACAATGGACCCAAATGAGTTCAGGTTTTGCAAGGTCTTGAAAAATAGGTTTATATATAAGCACAATTACATTCAATCAGGAATGTTACAATTGCTATTTGACAAGCGATATGCGAGATATTTGGTAACAGGTGAGATTCGAAATATTTCATTGTGGTGTTTTCTACTTATGTCTAAACTGTTTTTTGGTAAGAAGGTGTATGCTTGGACACACGGGAACAATGGTAAAGGAGGCCGATTAAGCAATATGGTAAAACGCTTATTTAATAGCCTTTGTGATGGTATCTTTGTATATGGTAATTATGCACGCAACTATATGATTTCACAAGGTGTTAATCCTAATAAATTGTACGTAATTCACAATTCATTAGATTATCAAAAACAGTTAGAGTGCCGTAATAAACTTGTTTCAACAAATATATACAAGGAACACTTTAACAATGAATACTATAATCTGATCTTCATAGGAAGATTGACTGCTGTTAAACGATTGGATTTATTGTTAGATGCTATGCGACTATTATCTTTGGAGAATAAGTTTTACAATCTGACATTTGTTGGTGATGGTGTAGAACGAGATAAGCTCAAACAGATGGTGGATTCTTATGGCCTTGGTGATAGAGTGTGGTTTTATGGGGCGTGTTATGATGAATATAAGAATGCAGAATTGATATACAATGCGGATTTGTGTGTATCTCCTGGAAATGTGGGATTAACGGCCATTCATTCGTTGATGTTCGGGACCCCAGTGGCTACGCATAATAATTTCTTAATGCAGATGCCGGAGTTTGAGGCTGTGGTTGAGGGGGTAACAGGTACCTATTTTGACTACCTTGACGTACAATCTATTGTAAATGTAATTGATGCTTGGTTCAATAAATATGGTGAAGAACGCGAAAAGATACGTCAAAACTGTATGCGGGAGATAGCTGAAAATTGGACTCCACAGTATCAAATAGATGTTTTGAAAAAGAATATAAAGCTATAATAATATGCGGTTATTGCAAATTAATGTTTGTGTCAATGTGGGTAGCACTGGCAGAATAGCAGAGCAAATTGGACTTGTGGCAATGGACAATGGCTGGGAAAGTTATATTGCTTATGGGCAAGGGCGTTCCACCGCAAATAGCCGATCTAAGTTGATTAGTGTTGGTAATAAATTGGATGTTTTATGCCATGGCTTGATTACGAGATTGTTTGATAAACATGGTTTGGGCTCGATGTTGGCTACACGTAAATTGGTAAAAGAGATACGTAAGATACATCCAGATATTGTACATCTTCATAATATTCACGGTTACTACTTGAACTATAAGGTGTTATTTGATTACCTGCAAAGAGAAAATATCCCGGTAGTGTGGACAATGCATGATTGTTGGTCGTTTACAGGTCACTGTGCATATTTTACATTCGCGAAATGCAATAAGTGGAAACAGCAATGTGTAAAATGTCCGCTTGTAAAGGTGTATCCAGCAAGCATTTTTATAGATAATTCTTCAAGTAATTTTTTAGAGAAGAAGCGGGCATTTACATCTATTAAAAACCTTACGTTGGTTCCTGTTTCCAATTGGTTGGCAGGTTTTATCCCAGATTCTTTTTTGCATAAATGTTCTGTCTCTGTAATTCATAACGGGATAGATTTGGATGTGTTTAGACCTTCAAATGTAAAAATTGAGGATGATGCACTGCAAGGTAAACGTATATTGCTGGGAGTCGCATCGCCTTGGTCTCCACGTAAAGGATTGCTGGATTTTGTGCGTTTGCGTTCAATGTTTGGCGATGATATTGTTTTTGTTTTGATAGGTCTTACGACCGATCAGATAGGTAGCTTGCCAGAGGGTATAATTGGTATAGAGAGGACTAGTAGTGTTCATATTTTGGCTCAATGGTATTCTATGGCGGACGTGTTTCTTAATTTGACTTATGATGATAATTTCCCGACTACAAATCTTGAGGCTTTGGCGTGTGGCACACCTGTGATTACTTATAGAACGGGAGGTAGCCCAGAGGCGGTTACTGCTGAAACAGGCTTAGTGGTTGAGCAGGGAAATATGGAGCAACTTCAAAATGCGATTATAACAGTGTTAGATAATGGTAAGAACCATTATTCGGCAGCGTGTCGCAAGCGTGCAGAGGAGTTTTTCGATAAAGACAAGTGTTATCAACGATACATAGATCTGTACAACGAAATATTAGAGAATAAATAATAATATAAAATATCAAAATAGATGTCTATCTTCAAAGACAAAGTCCTGTTGATTACGGGCGGAACGGGCAGTTTTGGTAACGCCGTTCTTCGGAGATTTTTGGACTCCGATATTAAAGAGATTCGTATCTTCTCGCGTGACGAAAAGAAGCAAGATGATATGCGTCACCAGTTACAGAATCCGAAAGTGAAGTTCTACATCGGCAACGTGCGCGACAAGGCGTCGGTTGATGTTGCTATGCGTGGTGTCGATTATGTCTTTGCCGCAGCAGCACTCAAACAGGTGCCGTCGTGCGAGTTCTTCCCTATGGAGGCTACGCGTACAAATGTGCTCGGCACAGCAAACGTTATCGACTCGGCTATCGAGCACGGCGTAAAGAATGTCGTTGTTCTCTCGACCGATAAGGCTGCATACCCAATCAATGCGATGGGTATCTCGAAGGCCCTTATGGAGAAGGTGGCAATTGCCAAAGGTCGTGAGTTGGGCGAGGATGCTGCAACAACCATATGCTGCACCCGCTATGGTAACGTGATGGCGTCGCGTGGCTCGGTTATTCCGTTGTGGGTTGAGCAGATGATGGAGCATAAGCCTATCACCATCACCGACCCGAATATGACTCGCTTTATGATGACTCTGGACGATGCTGTGGATTTGGTTATCTACGCCTTCCAGCACGGTCACAATGGCGATTTGTTCGTTCAGAAGGCTCCTGCCGCCACGCTCGATGTATTGGCAGAGGCACTCAAACAGGTCTATTCGAAAATAGACCCCGAGTATGGCAATACGGAGGTAAAGGTTATCGGTACACGTCACGGCGAGAAACTCTACGAGACGCTCGTAACCCGTGAGGAGATGGCAAAGGCTATCGATATGGGCAACTACTACCGCATCCCTTGCGACAACCGCGATTTGAACTACGACAAATTCTTCACCGAGGGTAACGAGGATGTGTCGCGTATCGAGGATTACCACTCGCACAACACCGCTCGCCTCGATGTTGAGGGTATGAAGGAGCAGCTGTTGCGTCTGCGTTTTATCCGTGAGGATTTGGGCTTGCAACCTCGTTCGAAGGCGAAGGAGATACGTTCGGAGTAGAAGCCGTATAACAAGGCTACTTCTCGATACAGTAAATAAACTAAAAAAGCAAAAGGCCAATAGCTAATGGCTGAAAACAATATGGCAAAAGTTACGGTTGTTGAGGGCGAACTCTTCCGCGATGCACGCGGACAAATCTCGTCGCTGAATGATTTTAGATTTTCGGGTGTAGAGCGTTTCTATTTTATCCACCATCCCGACACCTCTGTTGTGCGTGGTTGGCACGGTCACCAATTCGAGAAAAAGTGGTTCTACTGCGTTAAGGGCTCATTCACGGTTGCACTTGTCGAGGTGGATGATTGGGATAATCCATCGCCCGATTTGAAGGCGGAGATTTACGAACTCTCCGAGCAGCAGAGCAAGATTGTTTGCGTACCCGAGGGCTATGCCAACTGCATCAAGGCACACGAAAAGGACTCTGTATTGCTGGTCTTTTCGAGCAAAGTTTTGGACGAGGCGGTGTTGGATAGCTGGCGTTACGACAAAAATATGTGGGTAGATTGGAGTAGATTTTGAAAATAAGGTGATTTCTGCGTTATGCTCACTTTTTAATTGCCCACATACGTGTCAAGTATGCTCGGCATTAAAGAGTATCGCACGCCTTGAATTGCAAATTCTATTGTAATATCAATTAAGGATTCTTATGAAAATTCTTGTTACAGGAGCCAAAGGTTTTGTAGGTCGCAATCTTTGTGCACAACTGAAAAATATACGCGACGGCAAGGCTCGCTTCTATGGCGATGTGGCGGTCGATGAGGTGTTTGAGTACGACGTGGACTCTACCGCCGAGGAGTTGGATGCGTATTGCCGCGAGGCGGACTTCGTATTCAATTTGGCGGGTGTCAATCGCCCTCAAAATGCAGAGGAGTTTATGGCGGGCAACTTCGGTTTCGCCTCGACACTGCTCGATACGCTCAAAAAGTATGAGAATAGATGTCCGGTGATGTTGTCGTCATCGATTCAGGCGACGTTGCAGGGACGTTTTGGCGAGAGCGAGTATGGCAAGAGCAAGAAGGCTGGCGAGGAGTTGTTCTTCGACTATGCCGAGGCGGTGGGAGCCAAGGTGCTTGTCTATCGCTTCCCTAATCTCTTTGGCAAGTGGTGCCGTCCGAACTATAACTCGGCGGTAGCGACATTCTGCAACAATATCGCCAACGACCTGCCTATACAGGTCAATGACCGCTCTACGGAGTTGGAGTTGCTCTATATCGACGACCTTGTCGATGAGATGGTGGCGGCGTTGCAGGGCGGAGAGCACCACTGCGAGTTTGATGGCGTTGCGACGGTTTTGACCGAGTCGGGTCGCTATTGTGCCGTGCCAACCACCCACCACGTCACGCTGGGCGAGATTGTCGATTTGTTGGAGGAGTTCCGTCGTCAGCCACAGACGTTGGTTGTGCCGGAGATTCCTGCGGGCTCGTTCGTCAAGAAGTTGTACTCGACCTATTTGAGCTATTTGCCGAAGGAGAAAGCGGCATTTCCGTTGAAGATGAATATCGACGAGCGTGGCAGTTTCACCGAACTTGTTAAGAGCGATAAGGTGGGACAGGTGAGCATCAATATCTCGAAGCCAGGCATAACCAAGGGCGAACATTGGCACAATACCAAGTGGGAGTTCTTTATGGTCGTTGCGGGTCACGGCTTGATTCAGCAACGCCGAGTGGGCAGCGATGAGGTGTTGAACTTCGAGGTCTCTGGCGAACGTATCGAGGCTGTACATATGCTCCCTGGATATACCCATAATATCATAAACCTCTCCGATACGGAGGATTTGGTTACGGTAATGTGGTGCAACGAGTGCTTCGACCCTACGCACCCCGATACCTATTTTGAAAAAGTTGTTAAATAGACTAAAATTAGAACAATGGATATTAAACTTGACTATTCCGATGTGCAGTTTGCTGACGATGGACGTCTGAAACTCTTGATTATTGTCGGCACTCGCCCCGAAATCATCCGCTTGGCAGCGGTTATAAATAAGTGCCGCCGCTATTTCGATTGCGTTTTGGCTCATACGGGTCAGAACTACGACTACAACCTTAACGGAGTCTTTTTCCACGATTTGAAGTTGAAAGACCCCGATGTCTATATGGATGCTGTGGGCGATGATTTGGGTGCTACGATGGGCAATATCATCAACGCCTCGTATAAGCTGATGGTGCAGATTAAGCCCGATGCAGTTTTGGTGCTGGGCGATACCAACTCGTGTTTGAGCGTGATAGGCGCCAAGCGTCTGCATATCCCGATTTTCCATATGGAGGCTGGCAATCGCTGCTTTGATGAGTGTCTGCCAGAGGAGACCAATCGTCGTATCGTCGATATTATTTCGGACGTAAATCTCTGCTATTCGGAGCACGCACGCCGCTATTTGAATGCGTCGGGAGTTGCCAAGGAGCGTACCTACGTTACGGGCTCGCCTATGGCAGAGGTGCTGCACGAAAATCTTGCCGAGATTGAGGTGAGCGATATCCACCAACGACTCGGCTTGGAGAAGGGTCGCTATATTCTGCTGTCGGCACACCGCGAGGAGAATATCGATACGGAGAAGAACTTTACATCGCTGTTTACGGCGATAAATAAGATGGCCGAGAAGTACGATATGCCTATTTTGTACTCGTGCCACCCACGTAGCCGCAACCGTTTGGCGGCGAGCGGTTTTCAGTTGGATGCACGCGTAATTCAACACGAGCCACTCGGATTCCACGACTATAACTGTTTGCAGATGAATGCATTTGCGGTGGTGTCGGATTCAGGAACTCTGCCGGAGGAGAGCTCGTTCTTTACGAGCGTGGGACACTCGTTCCCGGCGGTTTGTATCCGCACCTCGACCGAGCGTCCGGAGGCGTTGGATAAGGGCTGCTTTGTGCTGGCAGGAATCGACGAAAAGTCGCTTTTGCAGGCGGTTGATACGGCCGTTGAGATGGTTAAGAATGGCGATAACGGCATCCCTGTGCCAAACTATACCGACGAAAACGTCTCGACAAAGGTCGTAAAACTGATACAATCCTATACCGGCATCGTCAACAAAATGGTTTGGAGGAAGTAATGTTATGAATATACTATTTCTATTTATCTCTCTTCCTCCACTCGAAGAAACAGGCGTTTTTTCGGATTTGATAAAAGAGTTCGCTCGAAACGGACACAATGTTAAGGTCGCAACTCCTTTGAAGAATGGACAACTTGACGAAGGTGTGCGAATGGAGAGCGGAGTGGAGGTTTTGCGATTCAAAACCGACCAACTTGTAGGCAATAAGTCGATGATTAAAAAGGGTCTTGCCTACTTGAAATTGATTTATCAGTATCCGCGAGCAATCAAAAAGTATTTTGGAAGAGAGAAAATAGATGTGATTATAGGACACTCATTACCCCCAGAGTTGGGTCTTATTGTACCTATACTAAAACGACATTTTAATGCCAAATTTTATTTAATGCTGTGTGAGTTTATTTGGCAAGATGCTGTGGCTTTGGGAATGTTCTCCAAGAATAGTCCGATTTGTTGGTATTACAAATGGTTAGAGCGACGTTTGATAAAGAGTGCCGATTATATAGGCTGTCCGTCGCAAGGCAATATAGATTTTGCACTTCGTTATCATCCTTGGGCAAAGGTTAAGGATATACATATATTATATTACTGTCAAGATCCCGTTGTGATACAGAATACTGAACAAATAGATTTTCGCAAACAATATAATTTGACGGATAAATTTGTGGCAATTTATGGAGGCAGTGTTAATATTGCACAAAGTATCGAAAACGTAATAAACGTAGCAGATAGCTGTAAGGATTATAGCGATATGGTGTTTATTATTATTGGACGAGGCTCTCATATGGAGGCTATCCGACAAGAGATTAACACTCGTAACATTAGCAATGTGCTGTTGATGGATTATATGCCAAAAGATCAATATAACCTGCTGTTGAGTCAGTGCGATGTAGGTATTGTATCTCTAAACGCCAAGTTGATGATGCCTAATATTCCAAGCAAGACGTTGGGATTGTTCAATTTATCAAAACCAATTGTGGCTGCAATAGATTATTCAACGGATTATGGTAAACTTTTGGAGCAGTCAGGTGGAGGTTTGTGGTCATATAGTGGTGATACAGATATGTTTAAGCAGAATTTATTAAAGCTTTATAATGATAAAACACTGCTTAAACAGATGGGTCAAAAAGGAAAAGCGTTTTATGACCATCATTTTACGCCTAATGAGTCTTATCGGACAATTATGAATCATATTGTAAAGAGTTAGATATATGAAATTTTGTAAACAATGTTTGTTGCCGGCAGACTATCTTAATATTGAGATTGATGAGACAGGCCTTTGCCAGCATTGTAGGCAGTATCAAGAGCCTACATATTTGGGGATAGATAAACTTAAAGCCGATATACAGGAGGCTTTGAAGAAAAACACATCGAAAAAGTATGATTGCGTCGTGGGGTTTTCGGGAGGACGTGATAGTACATATCTTCTATGGTTTGTCGTGAAAGTCCTGAATTTGCGACCTCTGGCAGTTTTTTCGGACGACTTGTTTATTCCAGAGGTGATGTTGGATAATATTCGTACGACTACGGAAGTGTTGGGCGTAGAGTTGAGATCCATTAAGCACGATAATCTTAAAAAATGTTTTCCTCACCATCTTAAAGCGTGGATTAAGCGACCCGTAGCAGAATCTTTGATGTTTTTGAATGTCGGAGAACGTATCGGATATGAAACGTTGGTAGAGAAGGAGGCCGTAAAGGAGGGTGTGCATCTTATTTTTGGAGGAAGAACACCTATACAATCCGGAGCACAGTATAAAACAGATTTAATGAAGATTGGCAATAGGGGTGGCCGTTTGTCGTGGATTTTGGGTTATGCCAAGCAGATTTTGTTGAATCCATTATTGGCGATGAATCTGTTCTGTTTGAAAACACAGTATAGGGAATTTATGGTAACCCGCTGGAAGAAACAGCTGGTGAAAAAATACGATTTAACAATTGTTCATCCTTACTATAAATATATAAAATGGGTTGAGAAGGATATCGAGGATGTATTGTTTAATGAACTGCACTGGAAAATGCCAGAAGGGGCTAAAAACTCGGGTCGTTTTGGCTGCGAGGCAGATACCTTGCGTCAATATCTCTTCTATCAAATTTTGGGATACAACGATACGCACGTTGATTTAAGTGGACTTATTCGGAACGGACAATTGACGAGAGAAGCCGCACTTGAAAAGTTAGAACAAGCGGTAAATATTCCCGAAGAGTATATTAAATATATTGTTGATAAGGCGGGGGTTGATGCTGATGCCTTTATGGAAAAATTCCATAAAAAGTATCCATTGAGAGTGTGTAAGTCCGACGAAATACAATAGTTATGTATAAACACTTTTTTAAGCGATTTTTTGATTTTTGGATAGCACTGACGGCACTGTTGTGCATCAGTCCGATATTGATAGTTGTTGCGATATGGCTTCACTTCGCAAATAAGGGTGCCGGTGCGTTCTTCTTGCAGGAGCGTCCAGGTAAAAATGGCAAAATATTTAAGGTTATAAAGTTCAAATCGATGACAGATGAACGTGATGCCGAAGGAAAATTACTGCCTGATGCACAACGTTTAACAAAAGTTGGTAAATTTGTGCGCTCAACATCGATCGATGAGTTGCCGCAGTTGATAAACGTGTTGAAAGGAGATATGTCGTTGATAGGTCCACGACCTTTAAGGGTTCATTACCTTCCTCTTTATAGCCCGGAGCAGGCACGTCGCCATGAGGTGCGTCCAGGAATTAGTGGTTGGGCACAATGCCACGGTCGCAACGCAATTTCGTGGACAGAACGTTTTAAGTTAGATGTGTGGTATGTGGATCATTGTTCGTTGGTTGTAGATGTTAAAATAATATTCATAACAATCAAAAAGGTGCTTCGCAGAGATGGTGTGAATAGTGAATCTGTTGCAACGATGTATCCATTTGACGGAACAAATTAGTTATGAAAAGCGTTATTATAGGTGCAGGAACATACGGGGAAGTATATCTTGCCTATTTACAGGAGTCGGGAGTTGATGTCATTGGATTTTTAGATGATAATACGTCACTGCACGGAACATTTGTTCAAGGCATACCTGTATTGGGAGGTATTGCACTGCTTGAAGTGTTAAAAAATACTAATGGGGTTGAGGCTATATATTGTCCGTTAGGTAATAACAAATTAAGAGTTAAATTTTTGACTCAGGCCAAAGCATTAGGATATAAGACCCCCAACTTCATTCATAGTAGCGTGTTGTTGTCACCACACGTGACAATTGGCGAGGGGGTATATATACTTTTAGGAACCTCAATAATGCCATATACCGTTATAGATGACTATGTGATGATTAGTATGAATGTAAGCTTAGCTCATCATAGCCATTTGGAGATTGGTACGTTTTTGTCTACTGGTTGTGATTTTGGAGCTTCAATTCACGCAAAACCATATTCATATTGTGGTATAGCATCTACTATAATGACAGGTGTTAAAGAATTGGGTGAAAATTGCTTGATAGGAGCAGGTGCCGTCGTCATAAAAGATGTTCCTAACAATGCTGTTGTAGCTGGAGTCCCTGCAAAGATTATAAAGTATAAATAGTAGCATATGAGTAAACGAATTTATTTGTGCTTGGCACATATGTCGGGCAAAGAACAGCAATTTATTCAAGAGGCTTTCGATACTAATTGGGTAGTTCCTCTGGGTCCGAATGTTAATGGCTTTGAAGCTGATTTGGAGGCGTTTGTTGGGGAAAATAAGAGAGTAGTAGCACTGTCGTCGGGAACGGCAGCAGTGCATCTTGCATTGATTGCTTGTGGAGTAGGCGCTGGAGATGAGGTGCTGTGTCAATCTTTTACCTTCTGTGCTTCGGCTAATCCTATTACATATTTGGGAGCAACACCCGTTTTTATTGACTCGGAGCGTGATACGTGGAATATGGATCCTGAATTGCTCGAAGAAGCAATTAAAGACCGTATTGCAAAAACCGGCAAAAAGCCAAAAGCAATAGTTCCGGTATATCTTTATGGAATGCCTGCGAAACTTGATGAAATTATGGAGATTGCAGAGCGTTATGATATACCTGTAATAGAAGATGCTGCCGAGGGTTTTGGCTCAAAATTCGACGGTCAGGTTTGTGGTACATTCGGACGCTACGGTGTGTTGTCGTTTAACGGCAATAAGATGATTACCACTTCGGGTGGTGGTGCTCTTGTTTGTCCAGATGACGAGACAAAGAAGGAGATAATGTTCTATGCTACACAGGCTCGCGAGGCATATCCATACTATCAGCACGAACACATTGGCTACAACTATCGTATGTCGAATATTTGTGCCGGTATTGGACGTGGCCAGATGACCGTAGCCGCCGAGCATATAGCTCACCATCGACATACGACGGCACTCTATCGCGAGTTGTTGGCAGATGTTGAGGGCATAACGTTGCACGAAAATCCATCGCCACGTTTCGATAGCAACTATTGGCTTAACACGATAATCCTCGACAAGAATCTGCACGTTGTTGGCGAAGAGAGTGCTTATGGCGAGGCTGTTCAAGGTGCTGTGGGTGGTGCTGCGGGTGTAATGCACGGAGCTTCGTCATTGCATACAGACTGTGAGCCTAATGCTAATGTCGAGGCGATGCGTATTGCTCTGGATAAGGCTGGTATCGAGTCGAGACCATTGTGGAAGCCAATGCACAAGCAACCCGTATTCGCATCGGCTCCCGCATATCTTAATGGTGTTAGCGAGGAGTTGTTTGCACAAGGTTTGTGCTTGCCGAGTGGACCGTATGTGACGGATGATGATATCCGCTATATCGTTGAACAGATTAAAAAAGCTATAAAATAGATAATTTTTAACACATTTAATTAACTATTAAATTTACTACTATGAGATTAGTTATTGAAGAGAATGTAGCAAAGGCTGGTGAGTGGACCGCACGCTACATCGTTGAGCAAATCAAGAAGAAGGCAGCCGTGACCGACCGTCCTTTTGTTTTGGGTCTGCCTACCGGCTCGACACCTATTTCGACATACGAGGCATTGATTCGTCTCTACAAGGCGGGTGAGGTGTCGTTCAAGAACGTCATCACCTTCAATATGGACGAGTATGTTGGTTTGCCAGAGGAGCATCCCGAGAGCTACCACTCGTTTATGCGTCGCTACTTCTTCGACCACGTTGATGTGCCTGCCGAGAATATCAATATTCTGAATGGCAATGCAGCCGACTTGGCGAAGGAGTGTGCCGAGTACGAGGAGCGTATCGTTGCCGCAGGTGGTATCGACCTCTTCTTGGGCGGTATTGGCGAGGATGGCCACATCGCATTCAACGAGCCATATTCGTCGCTTTCGTCGCGTACTCGCGTTATGACTTTGACTCCGGAGACTATCGAGGTAAACTCTCGTTTCTTTGACAACGACCCTAACAAGGTGCCAAAGCAGGCTATGTCGGTTGGTGTTGCTACCATTATGGGTGCTCGCGAGGTTATTATCCAGGCATACAGCCACAAGAAGGCTCGTGCTTTGAAGCACGGTGTTGAGGGCTGCTACTCGCACGAGTGGACTATCTCGGCTTTGCAGGTTCACCCAGCAGGCATTATCGTTGCTGACGAGGCTGCTGTTGGCGAGTTGAAGGTTAGCACCTATCGCTACTTCCGCGAGTTGGAGAAGGCAGAGCGTTTGTAATTGAGTAATCGTTTACGATAACAAGGGGCGGTGTACAAGAGTACATCGCCCTTTTTTGTTTGACTACCGCCTTCTCTTTTTGCGGAAGATGCGTCGCCAGAGTTGTCGGATATGTTCAAAAATATCGATTTCGAACTCGTCGGCCAGGTATCTGGCAAAGAAGAGAAATATGGCGATGTGGACCATATATGTGAAGCCTTCGTAGGCGATATAGGTAACATCGATACGCTCGTCAAGCGTCGTTATAATCTCCCAGATACTCATTAGTAGGCTCGGCTTCCAAATATCGACGACCCTATTCGCACCATTGTCGAGCCCTGCTCTATGGCGATTTGGTAGTCGTCGGACATTCCCATCGACAGGATGTTGAAATCGTCGCCCATCATAGGCTCCAACTCCGCCTTTATCGCTGCAAGTTGCTCGAAGTCGTGACGAATTATGGCATCGTCATCCGTCAGGGTCGCCATTCCCATAATGCTACGGATTTTTACAAAGCCAAGCTGCCGCACTGCTTCGCTTGCGATATAGGCCCGCAACGCATCTGTATCCCAACCGCTTTTGCTCTCTTCGGCTGCGACGTGCACCTCCAACAGACACTTAACGGTGCGGCCTATGCGTTCGGCTTCGCGGTTTATAAGCTCCAACAGACGACTGCTATCGACCGAGTGAATGAGCGATACGAACGGCACAATTTGTCGCACTTTGTTGGTTTGCAGATGCCCAATCATATGCCACTCGATATCGTTGGGCAGCAGGCTCTGTTTCTGCACAAGCTCCTGCACACGGCTCTCTCCGAATATGCGTTGCCCCGCCTCGTAAGCCTCTTTGATGGACTCTGCGGGGTGAAATTTCGATACTGCTACCAACTCTACGCCCTCGGGTAGCGACTCTCGTATGGCTGTTATTCGTTCGGTGATTGACATCGTAAGCGGGTGTTTCGTATTTACCTCTTGCAAATATAGTACTTTTCGACAAAGTAAGAGTCGTTTTATTTAGAATAATTATTATCTTTGTAAAAATTTATAAATTAAAATTGTGTATTGATGAGAAGACTCTTTTTAACAACTGTTTTTGCACTTTTTGCAGTGGCAGCCTATGCTTGTACTAATTTTATTGTGACACGTGGAGCTTCGACCGATGGTTCGGTGATGGTGACCTATGCGGCCGATTCTCATCAACTCTACGGAGCCTTGTATCACCACGCAGGTGGTCGTCAGAAGTTGCCGATGATGCCCGTTACGGAGTGGGATACGGGTCGCTATCTGGGCGATATCGAGCAGATTGGAACGACATATTCGACCGTGGGTAATATGAACGAGCACTCGCTGATTATTACCGAAACGACGTGGGGTGGTCGTGCCGAGTTGGTCGATGAGGGCGGCAAGATTGACTATGGCTCGCTGATTTATATCACGCTGCAACGTGCTCGTACGGCTCGTGAGGCGATATCGGTTATCGTCGAGTTGGCAAATCGTTATGGTTACGCTTCGTCGGGCGAGTCGTTCTCGATTGCCGATGCCAACGAGGCTTGGATTATGGAGCTTGTAGGCAAGGGCTCGAAATTAGATGCTTCGGGCACTAACCTTCGCAAGGGTATTGTGTGGGTTGCTCGTCGTATTCCCGACGGATATATCTCGGCACACGCCAATCAGGCACGTATTACGACATTCCCGCTCAACGACAAGGAGAACTGCCTCTACTCGGAGGATGTGATTACATTTGCCCGTGAGATGGGTTGGTACGAGGGTAGCGATGCCGATTTCAGCTTCTGCGACACCTATTGTCCACTCGATTTCGGAGGTTTGCGTGGTTGCGAGGCTCGTGTTTGGAGCTTCTTCCGCACATTTGCCGATGATATGGATCGCTACGTCGATTACGCAATGGGTCACAACGCAAAAAATCGTATGCCGTTGTGGGTGAAGCCTCGTACGAAGGTGTCGCCAAAACAGCTCTTCGATGCTATGCGTGACCACTACGAGGGTACGCCTATGGATATGACTACCGACTTGGGTGCCGGTGGTCACGGCCTGCCATATCGTTGGCGTCCGATGTACTTCGAGGTCGATGGCGTTCAGTACTGCAACGAGCGTGCAACGGCTACGCAGCAGACCGGTTTCTGGTTGTGCGGTCAGGCTCGTCCATCGAAGACCGGCATCTTGTGGTTTGGTGTCGATGATGCAGCGACATCGTGCCTTACGCCTATCTATTGCAATGCCGAGCGTGTTCCCGAGTCTTTGCGTGAGGATAATGGCTCGATGTTGAAGTACTCGCCAACGTCGATGTTCTGGTTGTTTAACCGCACGACAAATTTCGCCTATATGCGTTACGATATGATAAGCAGCGACATCCGCAAGGTTGTCGATGAGTGGGAGTTGGCTTGTTTGGCAGAGGTTGAGCAGATTGATAAGCTTGTCGAGGGTCAATCGGCACGTCGTTTGCGTCGTACTCTGACCGACTATTCGGTATCGACGGCACAGACGCTGTTCGACCGCTGGACGGAGCTGAACAACTATCTGCTTATTAAGTATGTCGATGGCAACGTGAAGGCTGTTGACGAGAAGGGCAACTTCGTGCAGAATGAGTCGGGTAAGGATATCCCCGATAAGATAAAGTTTGTCGGCTACTCGGAGAAGTGGAAGCGTGCGGTGGCTGCCGACAATGGCAAGATTTTGAAGGTTGTTAAATAAGACTTTGTATGCATTACGATATTATTGTTATCGGAAGTGGTGCCGGCGGATATACGGCGGCTCTGCGTGCTGCGGCGTATGGCCGACGAGTAGCCATCGTTGAGCGTGGCGAGGTGGGTGGAACGTGCCTCAATTGGGGATGCATCCCTACGAAGGCTCTTCTTCGCAGTGCCGAGGTCTATGGCTTATGTCGTGCGGCGGTGCAGTATGGCGTCGATATCGAGGGCGAGGTAAAGCCCGATTTGGCAAAGATCGTGGCCCGTTCGCGTACGGTTGCATCGAATATGCAGAAGGGTGTGCAGATGTTGCTGAAACGCTCTGCGGTAGATGTTATCGAGGGGTCGGCAGTGCTGCGTTCCGCTACGAGCGTTGAGGTCGGCGATACGATTTATACGGCAGACCATATTATATTGGCTACGGGTGCCGTATCGCGTGAATTGTCATTTTTGCCGATAGACCATACCCATATCATCACCTCGCGTGATGCTCTGGTTTTGGAGCAACTGCCATCGAGCATTATTATCGTCGGCTCGGGTGCTATCGGCTGCGAGTTTGCAACACTGTATGCCGCTTTGGGAGTGCGTGTAACCATCATCGAG
>JAZRCC010000194.1:0-2411 GCA_045635405.1 Alistipes sp. | reverse complement strand
GAGCGACTACTGCCGGGCGACGCCGCACCGACAATGATGGAGATTGCCACAAGCGGCACAACCAACATCTTGATAAGTTGGATGAAGAGCGTGCCGAGTGGTGCAAAAACTGCCGCCGACTCATCCATACACGCACCCACTACAACACCTGCCACCATCGCAACAAGTATCCAAAATCCCAAATTCTTCACAACTTTCATAAATATCGTTTTTTTGTTTGTTTCGTGTTTTGTCGCTGCCGCACCGCGCTGCAATAGGAGTACTAGGACAGCTAGGACGAGCGACCAAAAGCAGTGCCGCAATAGGGAGTTTAGGGAGTTTAAGGAATTTAAGGTGTTTAGGGAGGGTGACCAAAGCAAAAAAAACAAAAAACCTTATTTGACTTTACTCGACCTTACCTGACCTTAATTGACCTTATCGGCGATAGCCGTTGCTGCTTTGCAGCAAAAAACCCTTAACAGCCTTTAATCTCCTTTAATAACCTTTAACAACCCTTTTCGGCTATCGCCGCATCGGCAAAGCCGATGACAGCAAAATCTACACCCCCAATCGGGAGATGGTCGAGTCGATATAGTGTTGTATATCGGCTTTCAACTTTTTGTAGAGCGGACACGAGGTGTAGTTCTCGTTATCGAGCAGCACATCGTGTATCGACCGCAGCGAGTTGGTATAGTTGCTAATCTCGTTTTTGAGTGCCACACCCTCCTTCGACGAGGCGATAATGCGGGCGAGTGACATCTGTCGCAACTTCTCGCAGACCGTCTGCAACACAATCATCACCACACAATCCATCAGCGTATGGCCGTGCATATAGAGGTAGGTCTCCTCGGGGATGACCCCCTTCGAGGCGAGGTAGTCGTTGCAACGCCCCATATGTGCAGCCATCGCAGGGTACTCACTCTCCAACCGCTCACGGCACCGCTCGACATTGCGACCCACCCACTCGATGGTATGACGGCCATTCTCCTCCAAATCGAGGTAGCCGATACGCACCGCCGTGCGGAACTCCTGCAACGGCAGCACGCTCTCCGTATGGCAACTTGCCGAATAGACATACCACAAAAACAGCGGATATATCGTCTTGGAGTACTCCGCCAGAAACTGCTCGAACGAGAAGATGCGTGTATCGTTTTTGGTCGCCTTCACACAGACGTTGTGGAGCGACGGTGCGTAGCAGAGGTAGTTCTCGGTGGCGTAGGCGTAGGTGTGGAACATAAATGGCGAGGCGACAATCTGTCGTGACTCGTCGTTCTCGTCGCTCAACAGATAGTCGAAGTCCGAGTCCATACACAACAACAACTCCTCCGAAGCCGACTCTGCCATCTTCAACAACACCTTCTTGCCCTTCGGCAAATCCTCACGTGTAGGTACCGAAATCTCAAATCGCAGGTAGGGATTTGTGAAGTTGTCGAATATGCCACGCCAAAATGCCACATCCTCGTAGCCCTCGACAAAGACCCTCACCAGCCGTTTGTCGTCGTCCAATCGCAGCGGCAACGGGAGGGTTGCCAAATCGACCTTACCACGTGCCAGAGCACGATTTCGCATCTTCTCAATCTGCTGTTCGATGCGACGTTGGCGGTTGTTTTCTCGTTGTCCCATATTCGGAATAGTGTTTGCAAAAGTGGGCTGTTGCACCACGTTTTGTCGTTTTATCGGCATTTGACCATAACAAATATACATCTTTCTCCACGATTTTCAAATATTATCGCTATTTTTGCCGATGTAATTTAACATTTCCAATGTTAATAACACAAAATTAGAGTCAATAATATCGCAATATGGCTGATTGGAAAGAGCGTTTGGGTGTGGTCTATTCGACAAATCCCGACTTCGCATACAACACCGACGAGGCTACGGAGATAGCAACCAAAGAGCCTGCACAGCAAAATCTGCGTGTTTGGCGTGATTCGCACCACCGAGCAGGCAAGGTGGCGACCGTTGTTCGTGGCTTCGAGGGTAGCAGTGCCGACTTGGAGGAGTTGGCGAAGATGCTGAAACGCCGACTCGGAGTGGGTGGCTCGGCAAAGGATGGCGAGATTATCATTCAGGGCGAGTGGCGTGACCGCATCACCGCACTGCTCGTCGAGGCGGGTTACACCCGCACCAAAAAGGTTTAACCGCCATAGGGCAACAACCTCCGTACGGCAGCAGACAGATTGAAAATGGGCATAAGAGTTCGACATATCATCCTCGCCATTGCGTTGCTCCTCGTGGCACGCACAGCCTCGGCACAATACTACTCGTGGGGTGCCGACCCAGAGTCTATGGGGTGGCGTAAGTTGAAGGGGCATAAGATGTCGGTCATCTATCCCGACACGGCAGCCCGCATCGGCTCGAAGCTCTTCCGCTATGTCGAGGCGGTACAGCCGACTATCGACTTCGGCTTCCGTCACGGCCCGATGAACATC
>JAZRCC010000193.1:0-8450 GCA_045635405.1 Alistipes sp. | reverse complement strand
CGAGGTTAGCACCCTTACCACCGAGCAACTCTCTCATCTTGCCATTTCCTTCGGCCTCTTTGTTACCGAAGAAATAGACACGCTTTACATTTGTCATAATAACTTGATTTTGTGTTTGTTAATATTAAAATTTTTATAAATTTTATCTTCGTTTATTGTCTGGATGGCAAAAATAGTAAAAAAAAGGGAAAGTTCATAATATTTTCTCCCTTTTTGCAGAATTATTGTCGGAATGATAAGGTTTTACCTTATGCGGAATATTTCGCTACTCGAAAATTGAGCCCGAACCGACCACTCTGTCGCCATCGTACCAGGCGGCAAATTGTCCCGCTGCGATACCTCGTTGAGGCTCGTCGAAAACGATATACAGACCGCTCTCTTTTGCGATGAGAGTGGCTTGTTGCAGGGGCTGTCGATAGCGAATCCGCACCGAGTATCGACGCTCTTCGCCAAGTTCCATTTTTTCGGCAGGATTTATCCAGTGAACATCGTTTGCGGCGATATGTAAAGCCTTGCGATATAGACCTTTATGAGAGTCGCCTTCGCCGACGTATATGGTGTTGGTTGCAGTGTCGGTGCCAATGATAAAAAGCGATTGCTGGCGACCTCCGATACCCAATCCTTTACGCTGTCCGATGGTGTAGAAATGGGCACCCGTATGAGTGCCGATTTTCTTGCCGTCACGTACGGTGTAGCGGTATGGTTGGGCCATCTCCTCGATAGTCTGTGCGGCGTGGTATTGTTCGTACTTTGGCCACGAATCGAGAATTTCGTGAATGTTGCCTTCGCGGGCTGCTAATTTTTGTTGCAGGAATGTCGGTAAATCGACCTTTCCGACAAAGCAGATTCCTTGCGAATCTTTGCGTCGTGCAGTTGCCAACTTTTGCTCCTCGGCGATGCGTCGCACCTCGGGTTTAAGCAAATCGCCGATAGGAAACATTGCATATCGCAACTGCTCTTGTGAAAGTTGGCAGAGGAAGTAACTTTGGTCTTTGTTGGGGTCGCTACCTGCCAAGAGTGAGTAGATGGTTTTGCCATCGACAACGTGCTCCTCTCGACGGCAATAGTGACCCGTAGCAACAGCTTCGGCACCGAGTTTCAGAGCCTCTTCGAGAAATACGTCGAATTTGATTTCGCGGTTGCACAGCACATCGGGGTTGGGCGTTCTGCCACGCTCGTACTCGGCAAACATATAATCGACCACACGCTGACGATACTGCTCCGAGAGGTCGATGTAGTGGAACGGTATGTCCAATCGTTTGGCAACCAACTCGGCAAAGACCTGGTCGTCGTGCCACGGACAATCGCCCTCCAATGTGCCTGTTGTATCGTGCCAATTACGCATAAACAGACCGATAACCTCGTGTCCCTGCTCTTTGAGCAGATACGCCGCCACCGATGAATCGACACCTCCAGAGAGTCCAACAACAACCTTTGCCATAACTTTTATACCTTCAATCGGCAACAAAGATATGAAAATTTTATCGTTTTTAATACTTTTTGACTACCTTTGCGTGTTATGATTGATTTGAAACGTAAATTGTCGGGGCGAGTATGCCTCGTGTTTTCATTAGTATCGGCACTCTTGTTGTCGTGTGGTTGGATAGGTGCGGGGGGCTTTCCGCTCGTGGTTGCACTCGTTCCACTCTTGTTGATAAGTGCCAATTTGGATGCGTCGTGGCGTAGTGCACTGAAAATGTTGTGGTATGCAACTTTGACCTTCGTAGTGTGGAACATCGCCACCATTTGGTGGATTTGGAATGCCACTCCGATAGGGCCTATTGCAGCGACGATATTCTCGACGTGGTGGTCGTTGTTGGCATTTATGCTCTATCACATCGTCTCGAAGCGTGCGCCTAATGGTGTCGCATTGGTAATGTTCGTTGCGGCGTGGATTGCTGGCGAGTATATATATATGGAGGCTCCGGCGATGTCGTTTCCGTGGCTTGTGCTTGGCAATGGCTTTACGGTCGATACGTGGGCTGTGCAGTGGTACGAATATACGGGCGTTTTGGGTGGCTCGTTGTGGGTGCTGTTGCTGAATGTCTTGGCGTTGCAGTCAATTCGCACAATGCGTAAAGGGGTGTGGCTTGCAACCACCTTTGTATTTGCTCTGCCACTTATCTTCTCGCTCGTGCTCTATGGTGTGAATGACCCCGATAGTGCGGAGGTCGCAGAGATCCCTACCGTGAAAATCTCGGCAATTCAACCAAATGTGGATTGCTATGCAAAGTTCCATACCGATTCGGCCTGGCAACAGGATAACCTTATCGCTCTTTTGGGGAGTGTTCCCGATTCGGTGCAGTTTGTACTGATGCCCGAAACATCGCTCTCGACGCTGCTCCGTGAGGGTCTTTTGCCAAAGGAACCGATTATCGAGCGTGTGGCTGATGCACTCGATAGACAGGGTCGTGATGCAATGGTTATTGCCGGTTGCGAAACGATGCGAATCTATGGGGCGACACCGCTGACAAATACGGCTCGTAATAGCGGAGGCGTATATTTCGATATATACAACTCGTCGGTAGGTATCGAGGTCGAGTACGACGCTGTGCCGTTACACCGCAAGGGCCGTTTGGTTATCGGCGTAGAGACTCTGCCGGCGTGGTTGCGTCGTGGCGGTATCTTCGAGGTCGATTTGGGTGGTACGGTTGGACAACTCGGCATAGGCGAAACGGCTCGTCCATTTGTGCATAACGATATCTCTATCGCTCCCGCAATATGTTACGAGGCTATCTATGGCGACTATATTGGCGAATTTGTCCGCAACGGAGCCCAAATTGTAGGCGTAATATCCAACGATGGTTGGTGGGGCGATACACCTGGACACCGCTATCTCTTCGCCTTCTGCCGTCTGCGTGCGATTGAGCACCGCCGTTATATTGCCCGCAGTGCCAATACGGGTATCTCGGGTTTTATCAATTCGCGAGGCGACGATATCTCGACTATGGGGTGGGATAAGCGTGGCGTTCTGACTGCCGATGTGCATCTCTCAAACCGCATCACGTTCTACACCAAACACGGCGACTATATCGGTCGCATAGCACTATACGTAGCACTGCTGTGTTTGCTCTACACCATCGCCTATTGTGCAAAAAAGCGTTTTTATTTGGTTGATTAAACTTTGAATATCGATATAATATGAACTACGCAGAGACCATCGACTACCTCTACAAACAACTCCCTTCGTTTGAGCGTGAGGGAAAGTCGGCATACAAGCCGGGCTTGGAACGTGTTGCAGAGTTTTGTCGCAAAGTCGGCAATCCGCAACGCAACTACTTCATAATTCACATTGCCGGCACCAACGGTAAAGGCTCGGTAGCCAATATGATTGCCAGCGTATTGCAACAGGCGGGCTATCGTACGGGTCTCTATACGTCGCCCCATCTGGTCGATTTCCGTGAGCGTATTCGTGTCGATGGCGAGGTTATCTCGAAGCAGAAAATCGTAAATTTTGTAAACAAGTATCGCCCCGATATGGAGGAGTGCCAGCTCTCGTTTTTCGAGATGACTACGGTGTTGGCATTTGACTACTTCTCGCAGAGCGATGTCGAGGTTGCGGTTATCGAAACGGGTCTGGGAGGCCGTTTGGATGCTACAAACGTGGTTATTCCGGCACTTACAATCTTAACAAATGTCGGTTTGGAACATACCGATTTGTTGGGCGATTCGCTGCCAAAGATTGCACGAGAGAAGGGCGGTATAATCAAAAAATCGATACCTATTGTTGTTGGCGAATACAATGCCAACTACAACCTTGTCATCGAAGAGATAGCTGCCGATGCCAACTCGCCCGTAATATATGCCGAGCAGGCATTCACTTGCCTGGGTAGCTCGGTCGCAGAGACACAGTCGGGTAGTGTTCAGGTATTCGATTTAATACGCGAACGCGACCATCAGCAATATACTTTGCAGGTTGGTTTGCTGGGCGAATATCAGCGTCAAAATGTGATTACAGTGTGTGCGGCTATCGACTATTTGCACCAAAATACACCATTGTCAATCTCTCGTCGTGCATTGGTTGTCGGCCTGCGTGATGTGATGGAGATAACGGGCTTCGAGGGTCGTTGGCAGCAGTTGAGCCAGCAGCCGAAGATTTTGTGCGACACGGCACACAACCCTCACGCTATGGAGCAGGTTGCTCGACAAATTGCAGCGGTGGAGTGCGAGGGTAAGCGAGTGCTGATGTTGGGCTTCTGCTCCGATAAGGATATTCGCGAGATGTTGACGATGTTGCCTCGTGATGCCTACTATATCTTTACGCAAGCAGAGTCGCACAGAGCTGCGTCGGTCGAACTTTTGCAATCGATTGCTGCCGAGTTAGGTTTGCAGTGCGAGGCGTATGCCGATGTCGCTGCGGCATTCGAACGCAGCAAAGAGTTGGTTGCCGATAACGGTTTCTTGTATATCGGCGGTAGCACTTATATAGTCGGTGCGGTCAAACAACTACTGCAAGAGGTCGTCTAACAAGGTGATTTCGGCTATTTGCCGCTCTGCGGCAACGGTTTATGGCTCTGCCACAAACCGTTAAGGGTTATTAAGGGTTATTCAAGGTTTCTGCCGCTGACCTTATTTGACCTTATTTGACCTTACACGACTTTATCCGACCTTAAATTATAAAAGCACTCTCGCAAAAACAGAGTGGGTGTCCAAAATCGAATTGGACACCCACTCTTTTACTATTTGGTTGTGCTAAATATAGCGGTCAATTACGTTGCTGATACGCTCAAACACCTCGTCGATAGTTCCTACGCTATCTACCGCCTCATACTTCTCTTGGGCGAGGTAGTGTTGAGCAACTACGGCCGTTTGTGCGTTGTAGATTTTTATACGGTTGCGGATAACATCCTCCGAAGCGTCGTCAGCACGACCCGAATCCTTGCCACGCAACAGGATGCGTTGCACGAGCTCCTCCTCGGGAACATCCATATATATCATCACATCGACCTTCATCGAGAGCTGTGCCAACACTGCGTCGAAAACTGCTGCCTGATGCTCGGTGCGAGGGAAACCGTCGAAGATAGTACCTTTGATATCTGCCGATTTTGCATCTTCGAGATAGTGCTCTACCATCTCGATAACAATCGAGTCGGGAGCCAACTCGCCACGACTGATATAGGCCTCCATCTCCAATCCGAGAGGGGTTTTTGCAGCTATTTCGTTACGAATAATCTGACCGGTTGAGATGTGTTTCAACCCATACTTCTTTTCGAGAAGTTCCGATTGGGTGCCTTTACCACAGCCTGGGGCTCCAAAAAGGATAATATTAAGCATAATACTCTGCTCTTTTGGGAAAAATTGATGCACAAAGGTACGGCAAAAATCCAAAAATCAAAACAAATAATTAAAAATTTTTAATTAAAAGGGTGTTTTGAGATATTGTGTGTCCTATACATGATGTATTGCGAAGATACTCTATGGTAATCATTGCTAATCGAACGATATAATTGCACGGTCGTTGATTGACGAGAAAAAATCACTATCTTTGCGAAAAATTTAAGAGTTATGGCTATAAAAGGACGTACCGAAATTGCCGAGTTGGGCGAGTTTCGACTGATTGAACGATTGACCAAAGATTTTGTACCGCAGGTTGCTTCGACCGTGAAGGGTGTAGGCGATGATGCTGCCGTTATCAGCGTAGGCGATGATAAGGTGATGGTGGTATCGACCGACACGATGAACGAGGGTGTCGATTTCGACCTCACATACTTTCCGCCTAAACATTTGGGCTACAAGGTTGTGACAAAGGGTATCAGCGATGTGTTGGCAATGAATGCCGTGCCTACCCAATTGACCATTGCATTGGCGGTGTCGGCAAAGATTTCGGTGGAGTTTTTGGACGACTTCTACGCCGGCGTGGCATTTGCTTGTCGCGAGGCGGAGGTCGATTTGGTCGGTGGCGATATAGGTGCTTCGGTTACAGGTCTGTCGATTACGGTGACAGCCGTGGGCGAGGCAAAACCATCGGAGGTGGCATATCGCAGCGGTGCCACAGAACATGATTTGATATGTATTACGGGCAGTTTGGGTGCTCCATATATGGGTTTGAAGCTTTTGGAGCGCGAGAAACGTGTTTTGGAGGGTGTCGAGGGTATGAAACCTCAATTTGATGGTTATGAATACCTTTTGGAGCGTTATCTGAAACCTCGTGCAAGGGTCGATATCGTGCGTTCGTTGCACGAGCTTGGTATTGTGCCTACATCGATGATCGATTTGAGCGATGGCTTGGCTTCGGATCTGTTACAGATATGCAAGTCGTCGGCGTGTGGTGCCCGCATCTATATGGAGCGTATGCCTATTGCACAACAGGTAAATCGTCTTGCCGATGAGATGAATTTCAACGCTACGATTGCTGCCCTCAATGGTGGTGACGACTACGAGTTGATGTTCACAGTGCCTCTCGACAAACGCGAGGAGGTGCTGAATGTTGGCTGTATCGACATTATCGGACACATCACAAAGGCGGATACGGGCTGTTATCTGATTGCTCCCGATGGCTCCGAAATTCGTGTTAAGGCACAAGGTTTTGCTTACGACGAATAAATAGCGAGGAATGGAGATTCTCGAAGGATTAGGTCTTTTAGGACTCTTCATTGGGTCGTTTTTGGCTGCGACGATTGTCCCGTTTAGTGCTGATGTGCTGATGGTCGGTATGTTGGCAGCCGATGGCAATGCGGTTGCAGTCATTGCGGTGGCGACTCTGGGCAATTGGCTCGGAGGCCTTACCTCGTATTGGGTCGGCAGAGCAGGGCGTTGGGAGTGGATTGAACGGCTGCACGTCAGTCGCGAAACACTCGAACGACAAAAGGGGCGGATAGACCGCTTCGGGGCTCCGATAGCACTGCTGACGTGGGTACCATTTATCGGCGATGTATTTGCTGTGGCGTTGGGCTTCTATCGAGTGAAATTTGCACCGATGGCTCTCTATATGTTTATCGGCAAGTGTGGACGTTTCGTTGGTTGGGCACTGCTCTATTATGGCTTTTTCGGGTAGGGAATAGTCGAAAATTGCTCGATTTTTTGACGCATTACTCTAAAATATTATAAAAATAGGTAGCAAAGTTTGCAGAGTAACTTTTTTTAGTTACCTTTGCACCGCTAAATATTTAGCATAACATTTAATAATTAAAAGATTATGAACAATTACGAAACCGTTTTCATTGTCACACCGGTGCTCTCTGAGTCGCAGGTAGCCGAGGTGCTTGGCAAATTCCAAGGGGTTATTACCGAGAACGGCGGTCAGATTGTGAATGTTGAGAATTGGGGTTTGAAAAAACTCGCATATCCTATTCAGAAGAAGACTACCGGTTTCTACTTCTTGGTAGAGTTCACAGGCGAGGGTTCGCTCATCAACACTCTCGAAACACAGTATCGTCGTGACGAGCGCATTATCCGTTTTCTAACTTTCAAGCAGGACAAGTACGCTGTCGAGTACGCCGAGAAGCGTCGTGCTAAACTTGCTAACAAAAACAACGAAGAGTAATTATGGCACAGGAGATGAATCAAGCAGGCGAATTGCGTTACCTCAATCCAGTAGCGGTTGATGTTCGCAAGAAGAAGTATTGCCGTTTCAAGAAACTCGGCATCAAGTATGTAGATTATAAGGATGGCGAATTTTTGAAGAAGTTCCTCAACGAGCAGGGTAAGATTTTGCCTCGTCGTTTGACCGGTACTTCGCAGAAGTTCCAGAAGCGTGTAGCACAGGCTGTAAAGCGTGCTCGTCACCTTGCAATTTTGCCATTCGTAACCGATTGTATGAAATAAGGAGGAGGTCACTATGGAGATTATTTTGATTAAAGATGTAGAGAACTTGGGCTATGCAAACGACATCGTTAATGTTCGTCCGGGTTATGCAAACAACTATCTGATTCCACAGGGCTTCGCAAAGTTGGCTACCGCTTCGGCAAAGAAGGTTTTGGCCGAGAACTTGAAGCAGCGTGCTCACAAGGATGCCAAGATTTTGGCTGACGCACAGGCTTTGGCACAGACCATTTCGAACCTTACTCTCTCGTTTGCTGTTAAGGCAGAGGAGGGTCGTATCTTCGGTTCGGTAACTGCTGCTGACGTAGCAGAGGCTTTTGCTGCAAAGGGTATCGAAGTTGAGAAGAAGAATATTACTGTTGACGCTATCAAGACCGTTGGCGAGTACAAGGCTACCGTTAAGCTCCACCGTGAGGTTAAGGCAGAGGTATCGTTGAGCGTTGTAGCAGAGGAGTAGTATCAGGCTCTTATACCTATAATAAATTAAGGTGTTCGAATTTTCGAACACCTTAATTGTTTTTTACAAACTTGCCTGCGACTATTGGCGTGTTGCGATAATCTTAAATGGCAATGGTTTGTCGGCACCGATTTGGAAGTTCTCTACATAGAAGTTTACCTCTACCTCCTTAACCGAGTCATCCAACTTTGGTTGCTTGTTGTTCTTGTCGATGAGCAGCTGTGCACGGATA
>JAZRCC010000192.1:0-4983 GCA_045635405.1 Alistipes sp. | reverse complement strand
GATTTTACTGTGAAGAAGGGCCCCGTATTCGCCAACTTTGTGTTGGCGGATGAGATCAACCGTTCACCGGCGAAGGTGCAGTCGGCTCTGCTCGAGGCGATGCAGGAGCGTCAGGTGACACTCGGCGACAGCACCTACCAGCTGCCCGAGCCGTTCCTTGTGTTGGCGACCCAAAACCCGTTGGAGCAGGAGGGTACCTATCCGCTGCCCGAGGCACAGGTTGACCGTTTTATGTTGAAGGCGAAAATCTCCTATCCGAAGCGTTCGGAGGAGCGTGAAATCGTGCGTATGAACCTCTCGGGCGAGGGTATGCCTCAACCCAACAAGGTGATTACCCCCGAGGATATCGTCAAGGCACGCAAGGTTGTCGAGGAGGTATATATGGACGAGAAGATCGAGAAGTACATCGTCGATATCATCTTCGCCACCCGTGAACCAGCCGAGTACGGACTCGAAAAGTTGCAGCCACTCATCGCCTACGGAGGCTCGCCTCGTGCAAGTATCTCGCTTGCGAAGGCTGCCCGTGCCTACGCCTTTATCCGTCGTCGCGGCTATGTGATTCCCGAGGATGTGCGTGCCGTGAGCCACGACGTGCTGCGTCACCGTATCGGTCTGACCTACGAGGCGGAGGCCGAGAATATCACCAGCGAAGAGATTATCACCGAGATACTTAACAACGTAATCGTACCTTAACGCAAGATGATACAGAGCGAGAGTGATATCCTGAAACGTGTCCGCCACATCGAGATAAAGAGCCGTGGTTTGTCGAATGAGATTTTCGCAGGAAAGTACCATACGGCATTCAAGGGACGCGGTATGTCGTTTGCCGAAGTGCGAGAGTACCGCATTGGCGACGACGTACGCGATATCGATTGGAATGTCACCGCCCGCAGTCGCAAACCCCACATCAAGGTCTATGAGGAGGAGCGAGAACTCACGATGATGTTGATGGTCGATGTGAGTTCGTCGCAGACGTTTGGCTCGACCGTTGCAACCAAGCAGAATATCCTCACCGAGATTGCCGCCGTGTTGGCATTTTCGGCTGCACAGACAGGTGACAAGGTGGGTTGCATACTCTTTTCGGACCGTGTGGAGCGTTTCATCCCGCCCAAGAAGGGTCGCAGCCACATCCTGATGATTATCCGCTCGCTGTTGGAGTATCGCCCCGAACGTAGCGGAACGCAGATTTCGGAGGCCATTCGCTATATGACCAACGTCAATAAGAAGCGTTGCACCGCCTTTCTGCTATCGGACTTTATCAACCCTCGACGCGATATGGAGCCGCTATCGGATGCGTTGAAGATTGCCACCTCGCGTCACGATATTGTCGCCGTGAGGGTCACCGACCATCGCGAAGCGGAGTTGCCCGATGTGGGCATTGTCGAGATGCAGGATGCCGAGAGTCACCGCCAGGTGTGGGTCGATACCTCGTCACGACGTGTGCGTGAGGCGTATGCTGCCGATGTCGCCCAACAACGCGAGGCGATTGCCGATATGCTGCGACACAATAGGGTCGATATGGCGGAGGTTACGACCGACAGCGACTATGTTAAAGAACTTATAAAACTCTTCAAAAAGCGATGAGTTTCAAAACATTACGATACTTTTTAACGCTACTTTCCGCCCTCGTTATCACGCACGAGGCTCTGTCGCAGGATGCAAAATTACAATCCCGCATCGGTGCGACAATCTCTGCCGACAGTGTGATGATTGGCGACCGCTTTACGCTATCGATAGATGTTGAGCAGGACGTGATGCAGGTTGTCGTCTTCCCGACGTTCGACTTCGCCTCGACAAGCGTCGATAGTGGCTCGGCAGAGGGTGCTGCCGACGACAAGGGTGCGGAGGCGAGTGCTACGCCGAAACCCAATATCGAGTGTCTCGAAGAGCACCCTGTCGATACCATTCGTCGTACGGGGCGACTGCTCCACCTGCGGAAACGCTATACGATGGCAGCCTTCGACGAGGGTATCTACTCGTTAGGTCGTCCGAGGGTGTTGTGCATCGACAAAAACCGTGTCGATACGCTCGAAGCAGCCAACAACATCAAGGTTGTGGTCTCGACATTCCTTATCGACTCCACGGCAAAGGGTGTGCTGGACTTCAAGCCGCAGAAACATCTGCCATTCCGATTTGGCGAGATTTCGGGCTACCTCACCGCAGCATTAATTGTTGCAGCGATTATCGCCCTTGCGATATGGATTTTGGCTCGCCACTTGGCAAAGCGTGGTAAGTCGCTTGCCGACCTGTTCCGCCCCGAGCCACCTCTGCCACCGCACATCGTTGCGATTTCGGCGTTGGAGGATCTGCACAACCGCAAGTTGTGGCAGAACAATATGCACAAGGAGTACTACTCGGCATTGAGCGAGATTTTGCGTACCTACCTCGATGGTCAATTTGGCGTGGGAGCTATGGAGATGACCACCGACGAGATTATCGAGGCGATAAAGTCTATGGCGCTACCCCAAAAGAGTGCTATGGATTTGGTCTCGTTGCTGCGTGATGCCGACCTTGTGAAGTTCGCCAAGGCTCTGCCCGAAGCCTCCGAAAACGAGGAGGCGTATGCCAAGGCGTACTACTTCGTCGAGGAGACCAAACCCGTAGAGGAGAGCGATGACGAGAGCGACGAGGAGAGTGCCGAGACGATACTTTCAACCACAAAAAACGAAAATCGAGATGAGAGGGCATAGATTTATTATAGTACTCATAGCCCTGCTCTGCGTAGCAGCAGGCGATAGTGTGGCACAGCGAATGCCTGAACGTAGCCTGGTGCGTAAGGGCAACCGACAGCACGACCGAGGCGACCTCGACAAGAGTATCGACAGCTATTCGCGTGCGTTGGTCGCATCGCCGCAGTCGTTCGAAGCGTCGTTCAACCTCGCTACGGCACAGGCACGCAAAGGTATGTTCGACCGCAGCGAGAAGCGTCTGCGACAACTCTATGCCGACACTCTGCGAAGCGACATCGAGCGTGGCGAGATAGCCTACAACCTCGGCAATACGCTCTTTGCACAACAGCGATTGGAGGAGGCTCTGAAATGCTACCGTGATGCTATGCGATTCAATGGCGAGGATATGGAGGCGAAGTTCAACTATGCCTACACAAAGGCCCTTTTGCAGCAACAACAACAGCAGCAACAGCAGCAGCAAAACGACCAAAACGAGGATAAGGAGAACAAGGACGACAAGCAGAATCAGCAGCAGCAGCAACAACAGCAGAACGACCAGCAGCAACAGAAGGATGACCAACAGCAGCAACAACCGCAGCAGAGCGATATGAGCGAACGCGAGCAGGAGGCGATGTTGGAGGCTATCCAGGCTGCCGAGGATAAGACACAAGAGAAACTCAAAGAGAAGCAGGGCGTACTGATTCGGGGTCAGAAGAATTGGTAGGCAGTCGCCGCAAAACGCCGCGAAGAAAAATTAGGGAGTTTAAGGAATTTAAGGAGGTTAGGGAGAGCGACCAAAACGAAAAATATTGTCCCCCGAAGTTAGGGGGACGAGCGAAGCGGAGGGGGTCTGTGAAAGGTGCCGCCGAGTTTAAGGTCGAGTAAGGTCAGGTAAGGTCGAGTAAGGTCGGCGGCGGAAAATTCCCCTTACGACCCTAACGCCGCTAACGACCCTATCGGCTTTGTGGCAAAGCCACAAGCCGTTGGTGCGAAGCAGCAAAACAAAGAAAGAACTATGGAATTTGCAAACATACATCTATTTTGGCTATTTCTGATATTTGTGCCGCTCGTTGCACAATATATCTACCGTCGTCGTTTGGGCGATGCAGCCATCACCGTATCGACCGTGCGGAGTGCTGTGCGGGTACCAAAGACCCTGCGATACTATCTTCGCGATGTGCCTTTCGCCCTGCGATTGGTGGCACTTGCGATGTTGATAGTCGCTATGGCACGTCCACAGCGGGCGGAGCACTTCACCGACACCAATAGCGAGGGTATCGATATCGTTATGGCGGTCGATGTCTCGACCTCTATGCTTGCCCGTGACTTTACGCCCGACCGTTTGAGCGTGGCAAAGGAGGTGGCCGCCACATTTATCGCCGACCGCTATGGCGACCGCATCGGCTTGGTGGTATTTGCGGGTGAGTCGTTCACGCAGAGCCCTCTGACCACCGACCAGAGTGCATTGCAGACGATGTTGGGGCGTATTCGCAGTGGCGTAATCGAGGATGGTACCGCCATCGGCAACGGCTTGGCAACATCCATCAACCGACTGCGTGAGAGCGACACCAAATCGAAGGTCGTGATACTGCTCACCGACGGTGTGAACAACCGAGGACAGATTGCTCCGCTGACGGCTGCCAAAATCGCCAAAGAGCAGGGAATCAAGGTCTATACCATCGGTATCGGCACCATTGGCGAGGCCCCATATCCTGTGTTCAACGATGCGGGAAAGCTTATCGAGTATGTCAATGTGAAGGTCGAAATCGACGAGAAGGTGCTCAAACAGATTGCCGACGAGACGGGCGGTCGATACTTCCGTGCCACGGACAAGGAGTCGCTGCAAGCAATCTACGACGAAATCAACACGCTCGAAAAGAGCCGTATCGAGGTCGAACAGCACACCGTAATGCACGAGATGTTCCTCCCTTACGCATTGGCAGCGTTGGTAGCCCTACTGCTCGAATTTATTGTTAAACGACTAATTTTGAAACGCATACCGTAATGTTCCAATTCGCAAATCCCGACCTCTTGTGGCTCTTGTTGCTTGTGCCACTGATGGTGGTCATACTGATATTTTTGGCATACCGACGTCGCAAAGCGTTGGCTCGTTTTGGCGAGATGACGACACTGCGTGACCTTATGCCGACACTCTCGATGTGGCGACTGCGACTAAAAGCCGTACTCTTTATCCTGGCTTTCGCCGTGCTGATTTTCGCCATTGCCCGACCTCGCATAGGCTCGAAGTTGAGCGAAGAGAGGGCACACGGACGCGAGATGATGTTGGTTATCGACGTCTCGAACTCGATGTTGG
>JAZRCC010000191.1:0-8207 GCA_045635405.1 Alistipes sp. | reverse complement strand
CACCAAATTGTGCTTTACCAAGTCGAGATTTGCTTGCCAAACCTCTCTTTTCAGACTCTCCAACATAGTACCTTAATATTTCTTATTTACACAGATATTATTATTTACGCTCCTCTTCGGCATCCTTTTCCAGCACATCGTCGCCCTCCCAATCGAACATCTCGAAGTGGCGAACATCGCCAAGGCGGAATTGTGTATAGGTAATCGGCAGACCACGGCTCAAATAGACCTGCTCGTAGGCAGTCTTGACCGACAAAACCTCATCGGCAAAGCCACTGCCGTAGATATCGTCATTCGCCACATCGCACTGCAAACCAAATCGCTCGATAACCGCTTGTGTATATGCAAAGAGGTGTTTCGAGTCGGTTTTCAGGTGTATCACTCCATTCGGAGCCAACATCTTCGCATAGTGCTCCAAGAAGAGCGGAGAGGTCACACGCTTCTTCGCACGACGGGTCTTTAACTGTGGGTCGGGAAATGTTATCCAAATCTCTGCAATCTCATTCGCTGCAAACATCGACTCGATAAATTCGATTCGCGAACGCAGAAAACCGACATTTGTCATCTTTGCCTCGGTTGCCATCTTTGCACCTCGCCACATACGGGCACCTTTGATATCGACACCGATATAGTTCTTATCGGGGTTGCGTGAAGCGAGTGCCACCGTATATTCGCCCTTACCACAACCAAGCTCCAAAACTATCGGGTTGTCGTTGTGAAAGAAGTCTCGATGCCAATGCCCCTTCAACGGGTGGTCGCAACGAAACATCTCCTCGAATGCAGGCTGTACGAAGCACTCGAATGTCAAATTCTCGGCAAATCTTTTAAGTTTATCTTTTCCCATAAAATACTCTATACTCTACTCTTGTTCAATAATAACGCCTACCGACTCCACTCCGCATATCTCCTTGGCAGGCGTAAGCGAGAAGATATAACACCCCGACATACCCAACAGCGAGTGTTCGCGATATGGCAACGTAGCGGTCATTCGGGCTGCCGTTGCTCGATAGGGTCGATTGACCACAAAATCGACGTGCTCCTTGGCGTAACGCCCATCAGGCAACGATACCCGCACCATCAAAGGCAGTGTATCGCAACTAAAATCGTTGTTAAAACGCAGTGCAAGCGACAATTTGCGTTGCGACAGCGTATCGTCATTCTCGTAATAGGCATTGACCGTCTCGGCCCACGCTCGGCTATCGACATCGCACATCACAACGCTGCGAGCAGCATTATCTACGCACGACGTATGCAATGCCACTACGGCACACACGACTATCAGGCAACGACAAAGTTTCATATATCAAAGCGGCGCTATGCCTCCGTTTTTTGCTGTGGTGCGTGGGAGTGGTTGCGGTGACGATGGTGCGAATTGCCGTGCTTACCCTTGCGACCATTGTTACCATTGTGATGACTGCCGCCACCATTACCATCCGCCGAGTGCTGATTATGCTCTGCATCGTGCGGCTGTTGAGGTTGCTGTTGCTGCGACTGTTGCTGTGGTTGCGACTGCTTATTGCCCTTGTTCTTGCGTTTGTTTCGTTTACGTTTATCGAAACGTGTAATGCTATCCTCCTCGACGCAGTACGATGGCTCGGCAACCAATGCAGCCACATCGGTAGCTTCGAGTGAATCGACCTTACGACCCTCACGATTTGCCGCCAAAATCTCACGCACACGCTGTGCCGATATGGTTTTGGAGTTCACAATCGCATCGCGACTCGTCGAGAACGACATCGTTCGAGCCAATACATCGGTCTTGTATAGGTAGTACTCGCCATCGGCAACTTGCAGCGGCTCACGCAGACGCGGCATCGCACGACGAGCGTCGGCATAGGTGTCGTACTCATACATCAAACAGCACTTCAACTTCGAACATTGACCCGCCAATTTCAAAGGATTGAGGGCCAAGTCCTGAATACGGGCTGCGGTGGTTGTAACGCTCGAAAAACTCGAAATCCACGATGCACAGCACAACTCTCGGCCACAGGCACCGATACCGCCAATACGACCCGCCTCCTGACGAGCACCAATCTGCTTCATCTCGATGCGGATATGGAATTGGTCGGCAAAGACCTTGATAAGTTCACGGAAATCGACACGACCCTCGGCAATGTAGTAGAAAATAGCCTTATTCTTGTCGGCCTGGTACTCGACATCGCCAATCTTCATATCGAGCCCCATCTCGGCAGCAATCTGACGCGAACGAATCATCGTCTCGTGCTCCATTGCGATAGCCTCCTGCCAACGCTCGATATCGTAGGGACGAGCGTGACGATAGAGCTTCTTGTACTCGTTATTGAATGGGCGGAAACCGATACGGCGAATTTGACGAGCCACCATATCGCCAACAAGCGACACAACGCCCACATCGTGACCTGGCGACGCCTCGACTGCAACAATATCGCCCTCCTTGACATCGAGGTTATTCACATTCTGATAGAATCCTCGACGTGTATTTTTGAAACGCACCTCGACTATATCGGACGGGATATTATCGGGATAGTCGTTGAGCCAATCACGCTCTTCGAGTTTCGAGCAGCTGCCCGACGCAACGGAAACAAACTCGCCCTGCTCGGTCACGCCCATAGAACATCCACGTCCAACCTCTGCCTTCATATATTTTGTATCTGCCATACTTACCTATATCTATATATATTTGGGGTAAAGATACAAAAAAAATGGTAGTTTGCGAAATTTTTAGCCACTTTTTGGCAGAGAGCAAGAGTTTAGTGAGTTTGAGAAGTTTAGGGGAGAAGATAGGAGTGATAGGAGTGATAGGAGTGATAGGACGAAAACGTCTGCATCTATTTTTTCGGAGCGGAGCAATAAATACCTCAACCCAACTCGGAGCGAAGCGACAAAGCCCCCTTTTACAAAGGGGGTTTGGGGGAATGTAAACATAATGAGCCGAAGGCTTATTATAACAAGTTAAAAAAACGCTCCCCGAACTTCGAGAAATGCTACATCTATTTTCGGAGCGGAGCGACAAAGCCGTAGGCTGATAACAAGTAGTCTACACATAGCTAAAACAAAGAACGGCCTACCTCAAAAAGGTAAGCCGTTCAAAATTGTATAAAGGTTTATACTACTTGTTATACGCCTTCATAACCGAGATAAGGTCGAGAACCTTGTTCGAGTAACCCCACTCGTTGTCATACCACGATACAACCTTAACGAAAGTATCAGTCAAAGCGATACCTGCCTTTGCGTCGAAAATCGAAGTACGAGCGTCGCCAAGGAAGTCAGACGATACAACGTCCTCCTCAGTGTAACCAAGAACGCCTGCCAACTCACCCTCCGAAGCAGCCTTCATTGCAGCGCAAATCTCTGCATAAGTAGCTGGCTTTGCCAAGTTTACTGTAAGGTCAACAACCGATACGTCCAAAGTAGGAACACGGAATGCCATACCGGTAAGTTTGCCGTTCAACTCTGGGAGAACAACGCCTACTGCCTTTGCAGCACCGGTCGACGATGGGATGATGTTGCCAGCAGCTGCACGGCCACCACGCCAGTCCTTCAACGATGGACCGTCAACAGTCTTCTGTGTAGCGGTAGTAGCGTGAACGGTAGTCATCAAACCGTCAGCGATACCCCAGTTGTCGTTCAACACCTTTGCGATAGGTGCCAAGCAGTTTGTAGTACACGATGCGTTCGAAACGATCTGCTGACCAGCGTAAGTGTTGGTGTTTACACCGCAAACGAACATAGGAGTCTTATCCTTTGCAGGAGCCGACATAACTACATACTTTGCACCAGCTTTGAGGTGAGCCTCTGCCTTCTCTGCTGTGAGGAACAAACCTGTCGACTCAACAACATACTCTGCCTCAACCTCGTTCCACTTCAAATCCTCTGGGTTACGCTCTGCTGTTACGCGGATAGCCTTGCCATTAACGATAAGAAGGTTCTTCTCTGCATCGAAATCGATAGTACCCTCGAACTTACCGTGCATAGTGTCATATTTGAGCATATAAGCCAAATACTCTACTGGGCAAAGGTCGTTGATACCTACTACATCATACTTCTCTGTCTGTGTGCAAGCTGCACGGAATACCATACGACCAATACGTCCGAAGCCGTTGATACCGATCTTAATTGTTGCCATAATTTTTTCTGTTTTTTATTGTTTGAAAAATAAGAATTTTCTCTGTTATTTCAATAACGGTGCAAAAATATATACTTTGTATATAACTACCAAATAAAACACAACTTTTTTTACACTTTTTCGCCCCCTCGTCTGTCGAAACTATCGCAAACCGAGCAAAAAGCGTTCCGCAATTTTTTTAGCGATTTGCCTTTGCACGTTTTGCCATTGCCGAAGCGAATACAAAGTCGTTGAGTTCGCTATTGTCGGCGTGGAGTATATCGTCGTGAGAGCCCTCCCACCACTTGCGACCGTTGTAGATAAATACAATCTTCTCGCCAATCTCCATCACGGAGTTCATATCGTGCGTATTGATAATCGTTGTGATGTTATACTCGCGAGTGATGCTCTGAATAAGGTTGTCAATAACGATTGAGGTCTGCGGGTCCAAACCCGAGTTTGGCTCGTCGCAGAAGAGGTAACGCGGATTTAACACTATGGCACGAGCAATGGCTGCACGCTTAATCATACCACCCGACAACTCCGACGGATAGAGGTGTCCGGCGTGTTGCAACTCTACACGCTGCAAGCAGAACTCCACTCGGGCTCGTTTCTCCTCCTCGCTCTGTTCGGTAAACAGGTCGAGAGGCAATTTGACATTCTCGAATACGGTCGATGAGTCCAACAACGCTCCACCCTGAAAAATCATACCGATATCTTTGCGGATAGCCTTACGCTCCATAAACGAGAGCGATGTATAGCAGACATCGTCGAAATAGATTACACCGCTGTCGGGCTGATGCAATCCCACTAATGTTTTGATCAGCACTGTCTTACCAGAGCCGCTACGTCCGATGATAAGATTGGTTTTGCCCGATTCGAATTCGACAGAAATATCATTGAGGACCGTTCTCCCATCGAACGACTTGAATATATTTTCGCACTTTATCATCGCAGTAATTGTGTAAGCATAAGGTTGAAAATCATAATCACAATCGACGACACAACCACCGAACGAGTCGAGGCACGACCCACTTCGAGCGAATTGCCGTCGGCGTAGTAGCCATAGTATGCCGATATGGTTGTGATGATAAATGCAAATACCGCCATCTTAATCAACGAATAGGCAATCTCCCACAGCACAAAACTGTACTGCAAACCGTCGATATAGTCATTCGGATTCATCACGCCCATTGCCGCAATCAGATAGCCGCCGACCGTGCCGATAAGCATACTAAACAGGGCCAAAAACGGGAAGAAGAATACGGTCGCTATAATCTTTGGCAAAATCAGGTACGAAGCCGAATTTACGCCCATTATTTCGAGGGCATCAATCTGCTCGGTAATACGCATTGTGCCTATCTCCGACGAGATATTCGAGCCGACCTTGCCCGCCAAAATCAGTGCAATAACGGTCGATGAAAACTCCAAAATCATAACCTCGCGAGTGGCGTATCCAATCATCAGTTGAGGGATAAATGGCGACTCCAAACTAATCGACATCTGCAACGTGATAACCGCACCGATAAATACCGAGATAATGGCTGTAAGCGGCATAGAATTTATGCCCAACGCCTCGACCTCGAACAGCACTCGACGATAGTAAATCGCCCCCTTTTCGGGCCGTGAAAAGACCTTGCCCAAAAGTATAAAATAGCGACCTATGGCTGCAAAAAATTTCAACATATCTTTTTTGTTTTCAAGTCGGATAAAGTCAAGTAAAGTCGGATAAGGTCACGCAACCTGCGGTTGCTTTAAGGTCAATAGAGTCCAACCGCAAATTTCCGACGCTCTCTTATTCTCCTCGTTTATTTTTTCGTATTCTTGTCAGTTTCTCTCTAAACCCTCCGTTTCTCTCAAAAATCTTCGCTACACTCTGCATCTGGCGGTATAACAAATAGTCCGTTTGCATCAACAATATAATTGCCATATTAGCAATCGTTTCATCGCTACGATTTTGAGCTAAATTCACGAAAAACGCCGAATCATTATGCTCTCGTCCAAGTTCTCGCATCTTGACCTTAATTGACCTTAATTGACCTTAATTAACCTTACTCCGCCTTCGGCTCCTTCTCCTCCGTGAAAGAGACATACTCGCCGACATCGTCATTCACACGCTGTTCGGTCGGTGTTGCCGTGAGGGTTACATCGCCCTCGCGACGTGTCGCATTGCGACCACCGTAGTTGGCACTATCGCCCCTCTGATGAAAACCCTGCTGACGCATCTGCTCCTCCATTTGGCGTTGCACACGACGCACTCGCCACATCACCGACACGGCAAGCAGCACAAAAAACAGCAGTGGCAAAAGTATAATAAATGCCAACACTCCAAACAACGAAGGTGCTGCCACAAACAGCATCACCAAAAAGAGTGTTGTCAAAGGGTTTCGCGTAATAATATCCCCTATTATCCTAAAAAATTCTCGTATCATAAGGCTCAAATCTCTCTTAACAAGAAACGCACACCATACCAATATATTGCAAAGGTACAAAAATTTTCGGAAAGAGTATATCGAGTCGCCATAAATAGCACCCGCAATAAAGATATTTAATCTTTTGCAAATTTATCCGCCCTCAAATTGCAGGAACAGAGGTTATCTCGTACAAGCCAAGTTATAATGGTACACACGACTATTCGTTTAGTAAGACTGGTACACTTACCTTTTCAAATGCAACAATTGAGTGTGCTGGTTCTTATCAGGCTGCTTTGCCTTGGGTAAGAATCAATAGTCTGATTATCAAATATCAATAAATAGATATACAAGCAAAACAGCCCCGAATTTCGGGGCTATCTTGCGTTTGTTGGTTATGGTGATTATAGATAAGTTATATTCAAGCTATTCACCTTTGCATATGGACCTGCCGCTTCATAACTACTATTGCATACTACTTTTGGATTTGATGATTTCAGCGTACCAGTGCCACTCCCTGTCATAGCGTGCTCTTTTTGCTTGCCACTACCAATGGATATAACATTGCTATCACTCACTTTTACGGTGAATGTTGTCTGTATCCAACCAATGAAGTTTAATGCATGAATTGTTCCTGTCACATCAACTTTAACTCCAAAATCAGAAGGGACGTGGAATGTTGGCGAGGTTATCGAAGCTTCACCAGAACCCGAAACGGCACCAAGCTGAACATAACCACCGTTCCACTCTACGTTCCAACTTGCCTCGCTCCAACCAAGAGCCTCGGTAGGAGGTGTAGCCAAGTGAGGGATACCCGTAACGTGGATTGCCGTTTGGGTCGATTCACCACCCAAAACGTATCCATTCTTCAAAGTACATTTAACATAAGAGTTATATTGACCCGGTGTCAAGCCGCTAAATTGGTTGCTTGCACCCAATGCAACATTTGCACTATTCGAGCCATAGGTCAAAACTACACTCTCAACCAAATTATTCTTAATATAGTCATTGGTATCGCCCGAGAGGTTACCAATCGAGTAGTATAACGTACGACCATCCTTCGAGTTATCCTTCGATACCGAGTTGTCATTGCTATTGTACGAAGAGTAAACCTTGTACGAGAACGATGGCTTACCGGTTACCATAATGGTCTTTGCCTCCGAGTTTACATATCCGTCACGCACCTTTGCACGTGCACGAACAACGTGTTCACCCGGTGCAACATTCGTAATCTTGCCGTTAGTAACCGTAGCGGTTGCACCATCGAGCAACACTACATACTCGGCTGCTCGGTCCGTAGTAACATCGAGATAGATGGTGTTGCCATCAGCCTTCGACTGGTCGGTCCACCACGACGAAACAGCAACCGAAATCGCTGGTTTCCACTCGACGTTGATAATGGTACGCGAACCTGCCTTATAGCTCTTCGACGGAATAGCAATAACCTTCTCTACATTTTTATCATCCTTAATCGTGAGGTTAAACGCAAATGTACCCTCACCGATATTGAACGTATAGTTATCGCGAGAGATACCGCTTACCGAGAGGCTCTTACCGCTCAAAGTCTGCTCGCCCATCTCGTTCCAAGAGCCAACGAAATCGCTCTCCGATGCGAGTGTAACTGCGGTTACGTTGATACGCTTGGTAGCTGCTACATCCCAAAAACGGAACTCTACGGCTGCGTTGTGGTGCTTCATCTTCACGCTCTCGAT
>JAZRCC010000190.1:0-17135 GCA_045635405.1 Alistipes sp. | reverse complement strand
ACCATCAACAACGTCGGCATCACAGGTAATATGCGTGTGAACGACGAGGTTATCCGTCGAGAGTTGTACACCCGTCCGGGCGAACTCTACAACCGCAGTCTGCTTATGCAGTCTATCCGTACGCTTGCCGCAATGCAGCACTTCAACGAGGAGGCCATTATGCCCGATATCAAACTCGTGCAGGGTGCCAACGACTTGGTCGATATCAACTGGCCACTCGAAGAGAAGGCTTCCGACCAATTCAACGTCGCTGCGGGTTGGGGTTCTGGTACATTCGTAGGCTCGGTGGGTATCACACTCAACAACCTCTCTATCCGCAACCTCTTCAAGAAAAATGCTTGGCGTCCATATCCAATGGGACAAAACCAACGTCTTTCGATTTCGGGACAGACCAATGGTACATACTACAAGGCTCTGTCGATTAGCTTCTCCGACCCTTGGGTAGGTGGTCGCCGACCAAATCAGCTCACCATCTCGGGTCACCTCTCCGAGTCGAATGACGCATACTATATCTGGCAAACCCCTACGACATACTTCCGTTCGTATGGTGTCGCTGTCGGATTCGGAAAGCGATTGTCGTGGCCTGACCCATACTTCCAACTCTATGCCGAGTTGTCGTATCAGCGTTACGATTTGAAGGGCTACACCTCGTTCATTATGGAGAACGGTAACGCAAACACACTCGCACTGCGTCTGTCGTTGTCGCGTAACTCTACCGACCAGCCTATCTACCCACGTCGTGGTTCGGATATCTCGCTCTCGGTGCAGTTCACCCCTCCATTCTCGGCGTGGGATGGCAAGGACTATGCCGACAAGAAGTTGCCTGAACAGGAGCGTTGGCGTTGGATTGAGTTCCACAAGTGGAAGTTCAAGGCACAGTGGTTCCAAGCCCTCACCCGCAACCAAAACCTCGTGTTGATGGCGAAGATGGAGATGGGATTTCTCGGACACTACAACCGTCATAAGGTTTCGCCTTTCGAGCGTTTCCAAGTCGGTGGTGACGGTATGACGGGTTACAACATCTATGGTGTCGATATCATCTCGCTGCGTGGTTACGAGGATGGCGATTTGGACCCTGTAACCGACCGTTACTCTATCGGCTACAATAAATATACATTGGAGTTGCGTTACCCTGTAATTCTCAAACCATCGTCACAAATCTACGTACTCGGCTTCTTGGAGGCTGGTAACGGATTCTCGTCGTGGAAGGAGTTTTCGCCATTCAAGGTTAAGCGTTCGGCAGGTCTTGGTATTCGATTGTATCTCCCTATCGTCGGTATGTTGGGTATCGACTGGGGTTACGGATTTGACCCACCGGCAGGAAGCTCGGAGCGTAGCGGTAGCCAGTTCCACTTCGTAATCGGTCAGAACTTCTAATCGGAGTGATGAAAGAGCGGCTTTGGCAAAAATTTTGAGGGCCACAACACGAACACTAAAAGAGAAGAGTTATGAAACGACTATTTTTAGCAGCAACCATCGCACTTTTGAGCATAGGCTATGCCGCAGCACAGCGAAGCATCGTTGTCGATAGCGAGAAGATTTTTCGCTCGATAGCGGAGTACAACACTGCACTTGCGACACTCGACAAAGAGGCAAAGGAGTATCAGGCATCCATCGATGCAAAATTTGCCAATATCGAGAAGTTGTACAACACCTACGCACAGCAGAAGGCACAGTTGCCACAGAGCGAACGAACTCGTCGTGAGCAGGAGATTTTGGCATTGGAGCGTAGTGCAACAACCTATCAGGAGTCGATTTTCGGAACGGATGGCGTGATGATGAAGCGTCGCATCGAGCTTATTCAGCCTATACAGCGTCGTGTATTTGCCGCTATCGAGGAGTATGCAAAGCAGAGTGGCACGGACATCGTCCTCGACAAGGCTTCGAACGCATCGCTGCTCTACAACTCGGCAGCTGCCGACCACACCCAGCAAATCATCTCAATTTTGAGCAAATAGACAAACAAAATAGTTAAAAAACAAAACAGAAAAACGTATGAAAAACATTCTTAAACTAACCCTCGTAGTTGCTGCCGTTCTCTCTTCGACAACACTCTATGCACAGAAGTTTGCTCGCATCAACTCGCAGGAGGTAATCACCGTAATGCCTGAAACAAAGGAGATGAACACCAACCTCGAAGCATTCAGCAAGGAGTTGCAGGAGCAAATCGAGCAGATTCAGGTTGAGTTCAACAACAAATATGCCGAGTTTGAGAAGGGTCAGGCAACAATGTCGTCGGCCGTAAAGCAGATGAAGCAGCAGGAGTTGCAGCAGTTGCAGGAGCGTTATCAGCAGTTCCAACAGTATGCACAGCAGGACTTCCAGAAGAAGCAGCAGGAGTTGCTCACCCCTATTCAGGAGAAGCTCTCAAAGGCTATCGAGAAGGTTGCAAAGGCTGGCGGCTATCTTGCAGTATTCGACACAGCATTCCCTACGATGTCGTATTTCGATGCAGCAGCATTGATTGACCTCGCTCCGGCAGTTCGCAAGGAGTTGGGTATCACCGAGGCTCCGGCCGCAGCACCTGCCGCAGCACCTGCAAAGTAGGCTGATACCTATTTATAATAATAAGAGAGGATTTTGGATAACCAAAGTCCTCTCTTTGCGTAAGCAGATTCCGTAAGCCGAGTTCTGTTTTAGTCCATCATTTATCTAGAACGGCAGTCACCTGCCGCTTCAAGCGGTCTACCCCTCGACATTGGGCGAGCAACCCTTGATTGTCGATATACATGACCTTGCAACCCGTAAGACGTACTGCCGAGCGACATTGCTGCCCTCGCGGTGGGCTCTTACCCCACCTTTTCACCCTTACCACCCGATGGATGGCGGTTCTTCTCTGTTACGCTACTATGCCCTCACGAACATCAAGCCGTTAACTTGTACGGTGCTCTGCGTTGCTCGGACTTTCCTCTCCTCCTGTGGAGCAGCGATGAACCGAATCTGCTTATTGTATGCTGTGCATATCGAGGGGTTATCAAAACGATACGCCCCTCGACAGCACTCGACTATTTGTTAATCTTTGCCCACGAATCTTTGAGCGTCACGGTGCGGTTGAATACCATCTTGTCAGCCACCGAGTCGGTATCGACGCAGAAGTATCCTACACGCTCGAATTGGAAGGTCTCGCCCACCTTTGCCGCAGCCAATGCTGGTTCGAGATAGCCCTTAGTTACGACCAACGATTCAGGGTTGAGGTTATCCTCCCACGAGAGCTGACCCTCCGATGTATCGAATGGATCCTCGGTCTTGAAGAGTGGGTTGAAGAGACGAATCTCCGCCTCGACAGCGTGCTCGGCCGATACCCAATGGATAACACCCTTTACACGACGACCATCGCTCGACGAGCCCTCGCCCGAGAGTGTGTCGTACGTACAGTGCAACTCTACGATATTGCCCTCCTCATCTTTGATAACCTCGTCGCACTTGATGAGGTACGAGTAACGCAAACGCACCTCTCCGCCCGGCGACAAACGGAAGTACTTCTTTGGAGGGTTCTCCATAAAGTCGTCACGCTCGATATATATCACCTTCGAGAATGGCACCTCACGCATACCTGCTGCCTCATCCTCCGGATTATTTACCGCACTACGCATCTCGACCTTGCCATCCTCCCAATTGGTGATTACGACCTTCAACGGATTGAGGACAGCCATACGACGCTCGGCAACCTTGTTCAAATCCTCGCGAACGCAGTACTCCATCTTGCCGAGGTCGATTACGTTGTCACGCTTTGCAACGCCCACCATCTCGGCAAAAGCACGCACCGAAGCAGGCGTATAACCCTTACGACGCAACGCACAGATTGTCGGCATTCGAGGGTCATCCCAACCCATCACGGCACCCTCCTGAACCAATTTCAGCAGGTTACGCTTCGACATCATCGTGTATGTAAGGTTCAGACGTGCAAACTCATATTGATGCGATGGGAAGATATCCAATGCCGCAATAAACCAATCGTACAACGGACGGTGAACATCGAACTCCAACGTACAAATCGAGTGTGTGATACGCTCAATCGAGTCGCTCTGTCCGTGTGCATAGTCGTACATCGGATAGATGCACCACTTGTTGCCCGTACGATGGTGCTCGGCGTGGATAATGCGGTACATAATCGGGTCGCGGAACAACATATTAGGGTGTGCCATATCAATCTTGGCACGCAACACCTTTGCTCCATCCTCGAACTCGCCCGCACGCATACGCTCGAACAAATCGAGGTTCTCCTCAACCGAACGGTCACGATATGGCGATGGCTTTCCCGGCTCGGCTACCGTTCCACGATTTTCGCGAATCTGCTCCTGTGTCTGGTCATCGACATACGCCAAACCCTTCTTGATAAGGACAATCGCCCAATCGTAGAGCTGGTCGAAGTAGTCCGAAGCGTAACGCTCCTCTGCCCAATCGAATCCCAACCACTTGATGTCGCGTTTGATAGAGTCAACATACTCAACATCCTCCTTTACGGGGTTGGTATCGTCAAAGCGGAGATTGCAGAGTCCGCCGTAACGCTGTGCCAATCCGAAATTGATGCAGATACTCTTTGCGTGACCAATATGCAGATAGCCGTTTGGCTCTGGCGGGAATCGTGTCTGAACACGCTTTTCGCCCTTTGCCATACTCTCCTCGATAATCTCTTCGAGAAAGTTCAATGCTCTCTCTTTAACTTCGATGTTTTCCGTTGCCATAGTTTTGTTTTATGATGTTTTTTTATCTCTTTCTGCTTTGATATCGCTGCTTGTCGTATATCGTCGGTGCAATATTCACCGAGAGGCTAATCATCTGCTGTGTATAGAGGCCGCGACCATCATACATCAAATCCAACTGTGCCTTTATGCCGATTCTGTCGTGCCAAAGTCGCAGTGGCGAGATGTAGCCTATCGAGGTACGATTGTATATGTCGTGCATAGTTCCGTAGAATGAGTCGCCCGTATAGAGGTCGTCGCCGTAAATCAGGCCATCCTTACCTGTCGTGTGGTACAACGGCATAAGATTTTGACCGAAGTAGAGCGAGTTCTCGATAAATACGCCCCATCGCGAGAGTCGAACGTCCAACTCGCCACCCTGCGGAGTCAGCCAACCCGCATCGCTCTGGCGGTCACGCTGCAACGATTGGAGGTAGCCCAAGCGGATGTCGAAGTCGAAAAACGCCTTAAATCGCACTCCGATGTAGGGATTGACGAGGAGATTATCGACCACATTGCCCTCGAATATCGCCTTGTTGGCATAGTGCTGCAACGAGAGTGCCGCACCCGCATACATTATGCGTGCAAACAAGCCCTCGCCCGCCGCCATAATTCGGAACTTCTCACGTGTAGCCTCCGAGTAGAGACCATCCCAATCGATGGCAAACTCAAAGAGATTCTTGCCGTTGCGATACTGAAATGCCGTACCCTGCACAACGCTCTCTGCCACGAGATAGGCGTTCGTAAAGAATGCTCTCGAATAGCCTCCGATGAGGTTGTCACGGCCAAAGCAACCTGCCCATACGGCATATTTCGGGGAGTTGTAGCGATAGTATGCTATCAGGTCTATGCCATCGACAAACTTCTTCGAGCCGAAATTCTTCTGCATATTCGCACCAATGCCGACGGTGTGCTTGTCGTTCCACTCATAACAGAGCGTAGGCATAAGTGTCACACCGAAAAGCGTCTGCGACTCGCCCAAACCGCTACCCGTAACCTCGGCATTATCGAAATCGACCCCAAACCCTACGTCCACATATATACGCTCCTGTTTAGGCTCGCTTTTCGACAGAGTCGAAGAGGTAGCCACAGACTCTGCTCGCGACGAAAAAGCCGAGAGCAACAGTGCAAAAACGAGCAATAATCTTCCGTACATCTCTTTTACGTAGTAAATATCGGTCAAAAATAGGTAAAATATTTCATTTTTTAGTATTTTTGCCCTAAATTCAGCGAAATGAGAAAAATTAGTAATGCAGAGTTGGGGCGTCCGACCGCCGAGGAGTTCGCTTCGGCAGCGAAAATGGGCGTTACCGTAGTGTTGGACAATGTACGTTCGGCACAAAATGTGGGTGCATTTTTCCGCACGGGGGATGCCTTCGCCATCGAGCGAATTATCCTTTGCGGTATCACCGCCACACCACCATCACGCGAAATCCACAAGAGTTCGCTCGGAGCCGAATTTACGGTTGCGTGGCAATACTGTAAAACCACGATGGAGGCTGTCGAACAACTCAAAGCGGAGCATTACGAAGTGCTTGCTATCGAGCAAGTTGAGGGTGCTACGATGCTCAATAACTTGGAGGTCGCTCCGGATAAAAAGTACGCCCTCGTATTTGGCAACGAGGTGCTCGGCGTCGAACAAGAGGTTGTCGATGCGTGCGACGGAGCAATCGAAATCCCACAAGTCGGCACCAAACACTCAATCAACGTCTCGGTCGCCGGCGGCGTAGTACTGTGGAAATTCTTTGAGGGGTTTGCAAGATAAGCTATTTGAGAACTATTGAACTACACACTATATGATACAGCAAGAACACATCAAGGAGATTGTAAGGCGTCTGGATACGCTGGGGAGGTGTCTTTGACATCGAGCAGCGACGCATAGACCTTCAAAACGAGGAGGAGAAGACCCTCGAACCCGATTTTTGGAACGACCCCGAATCGGCTCAAAAGCAGTTGCAGCGGGTCGCTTCGATAAAGAGTTGGATAGTCGATTACGACGCCGTTGCCACGCTGGTCGAGGAGTTGTCGATGTTGCCCGAATTTATCGCAGAGGGGCTTGCCGACGAGTCGGAAATCGATGCGGCATACGACCGCACACTTGCAGCCATCGAGAAGTTGGAGTTGCGTAATATGCTACGCAGCGAAGAGGACAAGATGGGTGCCATAATCGACATCAACGCCGGTGCGGGAGGTACCGAGGCGTTGGATTGGGCATCGATGTTGCTCCGAATGTACACCCGCTGGTGCGAGGCTCACGGCTACCGTACCAAGATGCTCGACTATCAGGCGGGCGACGAGGTGGGAGTCAAATCCTGCACGATGGAGGTTGAGGGTGACTTTGCATACGGATATCTTAAAAGCGAGAATGGCGTGCATCGTATGGTGCGACTCTCGCCATTCAACGCCAACAACAAGCGACAGACGACATTTGCATCGGTGGCGGTAACGCCTGCCGTAGATGAGAGTATCGAGGTGACAATAAACCCCGCCAACATCGTCTGGGAGACCTTCCGTTCGAGCGGTGCCGGAGGTCAGAATGTCAATAAGGTCGAGACCGCTGCACGACTGCGTTACCACTTCCGCGACGAGCAGACGGGCGAAGAGATACAGTACGTTATCGAGAATCAGGAGACCCGTTCGCAGTTAATGAACAAGGAGAACGCGATGCGTATCCTCCGCTCGAAGCTCTACCAATACGAATTGGAGAAGCGTCGAGCGACACAGCAGGCCATCGAAGCGGACAAAAAGCGTATCGAATGGGGCTCGCAGATTCGTTCATACGTCTTTGACGACCGCCGTGTAAAGGACCACCGCACGGGTCACCAAACATCGGCGGTAGATGCCGTTATGGATGGCGATTTGGACGACTTTATCAAGGCATACCTAATGGAGATGGGAGGTGCATAGCGTGCGACAGTTTTTGCTACTCATAGCTACCCTATTGTTCTATTGCGGCACCTCGACAGCCGATGTTCGCACTGGTGCCGAGCGTATCGGCGAGTGGCAGCAGTCGTTGCGAGGGCAGCGTATTGCTCTGCTTGCAAACCACACCTCGATGGTGGGTGACGTGCATCTGCTCGACACGCTGCTCTCGTTGGGGCACCGCGTGGTGGGCGTAGCCTCGCCGGAACACGGATTTCGAGGTACGGCAGATGCGGGTGAGAAGGTCGCTTCGGGAGTTGATGCACGCACCGCAACGCCGATATGGTCGCTATACTCGGCAAAAAATCGCCACCTTTCGGAGGAGCAAATGGCCGCTTTCGATGTGATGATAATCGATATGCAGGATGTCGGTCTGCGATTCTACACCTACTATATCACGATGATTCGCACCATCGAGCAGTGTGGTGCATTTGGCAAAAAGGTCATCATCTTGGACCGCCCAAACCCAAACGGAATGTATGTCGATGGGCCGATACTCCGCCGCGAATACTACTCGGGAGTGGGGGCATTGCCGATACCCATAGTCCACGGAATGACACTCGGCGAGTTGGCTCAAATGGCTATGGGCGAGGGGTGGATTCGCAAAGCCGATGTGCAGATTATCCCCTGCACGGGCTACACCCACCGCACCCGCTATCCTCTACCGATAGCACCTTCGCCAAATCTGCGAACACAGCACGCAATATATCTCTACCCCTCGACTTGCCTATTTGAGGGTACGGTTTGTTCGCTCGGACGAGGTACCGACTCGCCATTCGAGATATATGGACACCCAGCGATGAAGGGGTGTACGTTCCGCTTTACGCCTCGTTCGGTTGCCGGAGCAAAAAATCCGCCACTCAAAGAGGTGGAGTGTTTCGGTGTCGATTTGCGGAACATTGAGGATGAGAAGGTTATCGCCAACGGCTTTGATTTGCAATACATTATCGACGCATATCGCCGTACGGCATTGGGCGAGGCTTTCTTTACGCCATTCTTCGAGAAGTTGGTCGGCGTGCCATATATTAGGCAGATGATTATCGAGGGTCGCAGCCCTGCCGATATCCGCAGCCGCTATGCCGACGAGGTGGAGCAGTTCCGCCAATCCCGCCGCAAATATCTGCTCTACGAAGAGTAAGGAGATTAGAGAGTTTAGGGAGTTTAGGGGAAATTTCCTTAAATTCCTTAAATTCCTTAAATTCCCTAATTTCCTTAAATTCTCTAATCTCCCTATTGCACCACCCCTAACGCCTCTAACACCCCTTTCACCCCGTAAAAACGGCAGAGGCAGGGCAAAAGCAAAGAGGGCGAAAAAACAAACCCCCGCAGCATACTAAACGTATGTGAGGACTCTCGGACAAGTTCGATGATGATTTGTCAGGATTTACACAACCCCGCCAAAAACCACTTAAAAATCGCAGAGGCACGCTAAAAGCAAAGAGAATGCAGAACGAGAGCCCGCAGCATACTAAACGTATGTGAGGACTCTCGGACAAGTTCGATGATGATTTTAGCGGACTACTGCGATTTTTTACTTTAAGAAGAGCATCTCCCGATATTTAGGCAAAGTCCACAACTGATCATCTACAACCTCTTCGAGTTTGTCGATATGTTCGCGGATGCGGTCGAAATAGACGGCAACAGTATCGTGGTAGGCGATTGCTTTCTCGCGGATATCGTCCATTCGGTTTGCACGTTTGCGGCTCTCAACCATCTCGTTTACAAGCTCTTGGATAGCAACGGTATAGCCCTGTATCTTCAAAATAAGGTTGCGGTCGGTGGTTGCATCCATACCGAGTTGGTGCATCTTCCACACCTTGTCGAGGAGCAGATGTTCGTATTTCGAGGCGATAGGCACGATATGGTTCATTGCTATATCGCCCAACACACGTGCCTCAATCTGTATCTTCTTGACGTAGGTTTCGCGACGAATTTCGGTACGGGCCTCCAACTCGACACGGTTGTAAACGCCCATCGACGAGAACATATCGAGCGACGATTTGTCGAGGTAGCGGTCAAAGCAGAGCGATGCCGAGCCCTCGCAATCGAGCCCACGACGTTTTGCCTCCTCACGCCACGCATCGGAGTAGCCATTGCCCTCGAAACATACGGCACGGCTCTCTTTGATAAGGCTTCGCAACACCTCGTATATGGCAATCTCCTTGCGTTTTCCCTGCTCGATTTTGGCATCGACCTCCTTTTTGAAGCGGGTGAGCTGCTCGGCAACGGCGGTGTTGATAACGACAACCGCCTCGGCACAGTTATCCGACGAGCCGACAGCACGGAATTCGAATCGATTACCCGTAAAGGCAGATGGCGAGGTACGGTTGCGGTCGGTATTGTCGAGCAGAAGCGACGGAATCTGCGACAAGCCACTCATACGGAAGATGTTTTTGGCATCGAAGCGGATGGTTTCGTCGTGGTCCGACTTCTCGATTTTATCCAATACCGACGATATGTAGGAGCCGAGGAATACCGATATAATTGCCGGTGGAGCCTCATTGGCACCCAATCGATGCTCGTTGGCAGCACTCATTACCGAGGCTTTGAGCAGTGCGTTGTGACGATGTACGGCAACCACAACATTGACCAAGAAGGTGATGAACTGCAAATTCTCGAAGGCGGTTTTACCCGGGCTCAACAGATTCACACCCGTATTGGTACCTATCGACCAGTTGTTGTGCTTACCGGAGCCGTTTACGCCCTTAAATGGTTTTTCGTGCAGTAGCACTCGGAAGTTGTGGCGAGTGGCAATCTGGTGCATCAGCTGAATGAGCAGCTGGTTGTGGTCGTTGGCAAGGTTGGTCTCCTCATATACCGGTGCAAGCTCGTACTGGTTTGGTGCCACCTCGTTGTGACGAGTCTTTACGGGGATACCCAATCGCAACGACTCATACTCCAACTCCTGCATAAAGGCGATAACTCGCGACGGCATAGCACGGAAGTAGTGGTCGTCGAGCTGCTGATTTTTGGCAGCCTCGTGACCCATCATCGTACGACCCGTCTGCACAAGGTCGGGACGTGCAGACCACAACGCATCATCGACCAAGAAGTACTCCTGCTCCCAGCCAAGATATGAATATACACGCTCTACGCTGCGGTCGAAGTAGTGGCACACAGCCGTAGCAGCCTTATCGACAGCCGAAATCGAACGCAATAGCGGTGTTTTGTGGTCAAGAGCCTCGCCCGTATATGATATAAAGAGTGTCGGGATGCAGAGTGTCGTACCCACAATAAACGCCGGCGAAGTTGGATCCCACGCCGAGTAGCCACGAGCCTCGAAGGTGTTGCGAATACCTCCGCTCGGGAACGACGACGCATCGGGCTCCTGCTGTATAAGCACCTTACCCGAGAACTCCTCCAACAGACCGCCCATACCATCGGGCTCGGCGAACGACTCGTGTTTCTCGGCCGTACCTCCCGTCAGCGGCTGGAACCAGTGCGAGTAGTGGTCGGCACCATTTTTAAGGGCCCACTGTCGCATTCCGGCAGCAATGGCATCGGCAACATCCAACGTAAGCGGAACGCTATTCTCGATAGTCGCAATCAGGGCATCGTAGGTCTGCTTGCTCAAATGTTTACGCATCTGTCGGCGGTCGAATACCCGCTCACCAAAGTAGTCCGAAGGGTTGTTGCTCGGAGCCTTAACCTCAACGGCTCTCTGCGAAAGAGCCTTTTCGAGCATCGTAAATCGAAGGTGTGACATCTCTGTTATTTTTAGTTTCCAACCGCAAATATAATACTTTTATGTTGTCATAGTCACATTTGCCCCTATTTTTTGCAAACATTTTTACATTTCTTATCGTTTTTCGATATGGTAAAAAACTATTTATCGTTTTTCGATATGGCGTGTTCAAAATTTTCAACAGCAGAGTTTGTTAAAATTTGCTATTTTGAAACGAAAACCATAACTTTGCAGAGCAGTTGTGCTACTCAATGTAGCACACAATTTGCAGTAACAGAATCAAAATCAACAGACAATGGAAGTAACAACCGAAAATTTCCTCTTAATCGGTGCCATTCTGCTCTTTGTGGCGGTAGTGGCGGGCCGTGTAGCATATCGTTTCGGAGCCCCAGCCCTGCTGCTCTTTTTGGGCGTTGGTCTCTTTTTCGGCTACGACATACTCTCGTTTAACTCGCCCGAACTGACGCAATTTGTCGGCACTTGTGCCCTCTCGATTATCCTCTTCTCGGGCGGTATGGATACGAAGATTTCGGAAATTCGCCCCATTATGGCTGCAGGAATCACCCTATCGACCGTAGGTGTGTTGCTGACCGCCATATTCGTCGCGGCGTTCACTTGGCTGATTGCACCATATTTCGGCTTTACGCTATCGGCAACAACAGCTCTGCTGTTGGCTTCGACCATATCTTCGACCGACTCGGCTTCGGTATTCTCCATCTTGCGAAGCAAAAAGCAGGGGCTACAACAGAATCTGCGACCACTGTTGGAGTTGGAGAGTGGCTCGAACGACCCAATGGCATACGTCCTCGTTTTGGTCTTGGTGAGCATCCTCTCGCCCTCGCAAGAGTCGATGGGCATAGCTGCCGCCATCGGAATGTTTATCGCACAGATGGTGATAGGTTTTGCCTTGGGTTATCTGCTCGGTCGGGCAGCCATTTGGACCATAAATCATATCAATTTCAGCAACGCATCGCTCTACTCGGTGCTGCTTGTGGCGTTCGTATTCTTCACCTTCTCGTTTACGACAATGGTCTATGGCAACGGCTATCTGGCGGTCTATATCGCCGGACTTGTAATCGGAAACAACACCCTGCGACAAAAACGAGTACTTGTGACATTCTTCGACGGCATAACGTGGCTTGTACAGATTATCATATTTATCACGCTTGGCCTTTTGGTCAATAGTCGCGAACTATTGCAACTCAACACGCTCCTTTTTGCGGCATCAATTGCGATATTTATCATCCTTATCGCACGACCTGCTGCGGTGGGAATATGCCTGCTGCCGTTCCGCAAATTCACATTCCGTGCCCGCTGCTACACCGCTTGGGTCGGTCTGCGTGGTGCCGTACCGATTATCTTCGCCACCTATCCGCTGGTGGAGCATATCGAGGGGAGTCAGCTGATTTTCAATGTGGTCTTTATCATCACCATCATTTCGCTCGCCGTGCAGGGTACAACCGTCAGCAGTTTTGCCAACCTTATGGGTGTTGCCTGCTCGACAAAAGAGCCGTCGTTTGGTGATGGCTGGCAGGATAGAATGAAGTCGGCATTTACCGAGATTGAGGTTAGCGAGACTATGTTGGTCAATGGCGGACATCTTGCCGACATTTCGCTACCCGACAATACGTTGGTTGTGATGGTTAGTCGTGACGGTGACTACTTCGTGCCTCGTGGCTCGACCCAACTTATTGCGGGCGACAAGCTGTTAGTGCTGTCGGATAGAGGCGAAGAGCTCGACGACCACTACCGCAAAATGGGTCTTGACGACGTGATTCGATACTCCTAACAACAAAAAAATCGCAGTGTTCGCTGCGATTTTTTTGTTATGGCTACTCCTGCTTAAACTTCTCTAAAATATCCCCCGGATGGAGTTTGAATTGGAGCGAACGTGCCGTTTCTCGACCCGCATCGCCACCTTTACGCTGAACAGTTAGGCGACCTATCTGCAAATTACCACGAGGGGTTATCTCGACACCTCCCTCGCACAAGAAGCTCAACAATTGATTAATATTGGCTATTGACCACTCGCTGCAATCGCCACTCTTTGGACGTCGCACAACCAGAACCCACTCGGCAGCCAAACGACCTCGTCCCTTAACAACGTCACTGACAACAAGTTGTTTATGGGCAGTAAACCACTCCACAATCTGCCGTCTTAACTTTGCAGGGAGTTCATCCATAAACATCCTTCGACTATCACGCAATGTGCGACGACACGGACGACGTTCGCCACAAAAATACTCCAACCCAAGCACGACATCATCGGGCATATCCTGCCAAAACCTCTCACGATAGGTAGCGATGCGACGCTTATCAACCTGATTAAAGCCACGTCCACGACCCGACACAAGTTTTACTTGAATATTTTGCACATCGACAACATCTTTGAGATAGACCCGCACCTCGACCGTTACATCTGTTTTACAATCTTTGTTGCTGACAACCTCGGCACGAACGCTCTCAATCTCTGCAAGATTATACTCCATTGCCACCAACCACTTGCGAGCCAAATCACAGACCTGCCATCCGTTAAACTGCTCAACAACCCACTGCTCTGTCGAAAACCCACGTTTTGCAGTTTGCGAACCAAGTTTTACCAAGTCATCGTTATCGCTGACCGCCTCCATTATTTGGTGTGCTATACGCTCGACCACCGCAACAGTCATCGCATTACCCGCCTGCATCTTGATTCTCGACTCGGCAACACTATGCACCGCACGCTCTGCCAACTCCTTTGGAAAGCCCTGCAACAGCAACGACTCTTTACCGCTCAACACACGGAACTGACCATTTTTGACATACAGCAAACCTTGTCGTCCTGCTCTAATTGTCGGACAGAAGTGCTTCTGAACACGCAAATCGGACTGTCGAGTATCAACCACCCAATAGTCGTGCGAAAGGATGTAATTCAAATCGACACGACCCGCATTGTATTTGTTGTTTAGGTAACGCTGGAACGTCTCATTTTCGATATCCAAAATCTCGGCATCCTCATCTATCAAAAATTCGGATAGCGGACGAGGATTTATCGGACGAGGAAACTTAAACGGACGACGTTGTAAACCCCGCTTAATTCCTACAAAATATATTCGCTCACGAATCTGCGGAACGCCACACTCGGTACTACTTATAACTCGGTGATACACATCGTATCCTGCATCGCTCAACAATGCGAGAATCTTCTCAAAAGTGCGACCTTTATCGTGATTAACCAACCCTTTGACATTCTCCAAAATAAAGTACTTAACATCGCACTCCCGAAGAATTCTCTCAATGCCGTAGATAACCAAACCACGGTTATCATTAAAACCCTCACGCTTGCCGACAATCGAGAATGATTGACACGGAAAGCCCGCAATCAACAAATCGAATTGGGGTAAAGAAGCCGTGTCTATGCTATTCAAATCACCAAAATTCTCCTCTTCACCAAAGAAAAGCTTATAAGTAGAGACAGCATTTTTGTCAATTTCGGAGAAACCGACACACTGCATACCGTTTCGCTCCAAAGCGACTCGTCCACCGCCGATTCCGGCACAGAAATCGATAAATTTCAGACCCTTCATACCACAAAGATAGACATTTTTTCGGGAACAGGTGCTTTTTAGAAAAAATTTCACTATCTTTACACGATTTTTTGAAGGTACTCACTACAAAAGTAGTGATACCACAAACCCAAAGGCGGGCTACTTTACCACAACAACACTCGCCAAAAGAGCAAAAAAGCAGAGATAAACGTGCAACAAAACCCTAAACAATAATAACAAAAACAGTTAAAAAACTATGGCAACAACCAATCGTGAAAAGTTATTCGCCGAGTTCCCACCTGTTTCGACAGAGGCTTGGGAGGCGGTGATAGCTACCGACCTTAAAGGTGCCGACTATGAGCGCAAGTTGGTATGGCGTACTAACGAAGGTTTCAACCTCCGCCCATACTACCGTGCGGAAGACCTTGAAGGTTTGAAGTCGTTGGGTACACAACCTGGCGAGTTCCCTTATTTGAGAGGTGTAAACGGCGACAACAGCTGGCTTACACATCAGACAATCGTTGTAGAGTGCCCAAAGGCTGCTAATGCCGAGGCATTGAAGATGCTCGACGCTGGCGTTGATTCGCTCGGTTTCTGCATCTGCGACGAGGCCTTCACAGCAGCTCAACTCGACGAGTTGCTCGCAGGTATCGTTTTGCCTGCTATCGAGGTTACCTTCTGCGGCAAAGCAGTAGCACACGTAGCAAAGCTCTTCCTCGCAAAAGTTGAGGCAGAGGGCTTGGCAAAAGATGAGGTTAAGGCAGCGTTCTACATCGACCCACTCGTAAAGAGTATGACCGTAGATGGTGCTTGCAGCAACTGCGACGCTCTTATCGAGTTGATGCGTGCAACACAACCTTACAAGAGAGTTCGTCCATTGACCGTATCGGGTCACCTCTTCTCGGACGCAGGTTCGACAATCGTTGAGGAGTTGGCATTTACGCTGGCTGCCGCTCACGACTACATCGTTTGGATGTTGGAGGAGGGCTTCACTATCGACGAGGTTGCTCGCAAGATGCGTTTCTCGTTCGCCGTTACTTCGAACTACTTTATGGAGATGGCAAAGTTCCGTGCAGCACGTCTGTTGTGGGCTAACATCGTAAAGGGCTATGAGCCAAAATGCGACTGCTCGTGCAAGATGATGGCACACGCACGTACATCGGCTTGGAACCAGACCGTATATGACCCATACGTAAATATGTTGCGTGGCACTACCGAGGCTATGTCGGCTGCTATTGCAGGTGTTCACTCGTTGGAAGTTTTGCCATTTGACTATGCATACGAGCGTCCAACAGAGTTCTCGCAGCGTATCGCTCGCAACGAGAGCCTCTTGTTGAAGCACGAGTCGCACTTCGACCAGGTTGCTGACCCTGCGGGTGGTTCGTACTACATCGAGAACCTCACCGACAGCATCGCAAACGAGGCTTGGAAGCTCTTCCTCGAAATCGAGGAGAAGGGTGGCTACGAGGAGGTACCCAAATCGGGCTACATCGTAGAGCGTGTTAAGGCTTCGGCTGCTGCAAAGGATAAGGCTATCGCTACTCGCCGTCAGATTTTGCTCGGTGCAAACCAATACCCTAACTTCACGGAGGTTGCCGACAAGGCTGTTGAGGCTGCTACCGTAACTCGCACTCTCTCGGACGAGAACAAGCTCACCCCATACCGCGGTGCTATGGCATTCGAGGCTATGCGTTTGGGCGTTGACCGTAGCGAGAAGGAGCCAAAGGCATTTATGCTCACTTGTGGCTCGTTGGCTATGGCTCGTGCTCGTGCACAGTTCTCGTGCAACTTCTTCGCTTGTGCCGGTATTCGTACCATCGACAACAACTTCTTCAAGAGTGTTGAGGAGGGTGTTGAGGCAGCTTTGGCTTCGAAGGCGGAGATTGTTGTTGTTTGTGCAGCAGACGACGACTACGCAACCGTGGCTCCACGTGTTAAGGAGTTGCTTGGCGACAAGGCTATCTTGGTTGTTGCCGGTGCACCTGCTTGTCAAGAGGAGCTTCAATCACAAGGTATTAACAACTTTATCAGCGTGAAGAGCAACGTACTCGAAACATTGCGTGGCTACTTGCAGATGATGGGTATCTAATCGAGGAGGAATCAAAAATGAGAGCAAAATTTTCAGAATTGAAATATGCGGGCGGTGCTGCCGCTTGCAATGCCGAGGCAAAAGAGCCTTGGATTACTGCCGAGCAGATATCCGTTAAAGATGGTTACTCTGCCGCAGATTTGGAGGGTATGGAGCACCTTAACTACGCAGCAGGTGTTGCACCATTCCTTCGCGGTCCATATTCGACAATGTATGTAATGCGTCCTTGG
>JAZRCC010000189.1:0-2558 GCA_045635405.1 Alistipes sp. | reverse complement strand
TCGAAACCGCCTCCTGCAAGGTGAAATATCGCATCCTCCTCACGCTCCTTCTCCAACACCGTAGTTGATAGCACAAACGATGTAATGTGCGATATGTGGCTCACATAGGCGACGTGCAAATCGTGCTGCTCGGCACTCATATGCATAATCTTCATACCAATCTTCGTATAGATACTCTCGACGAGGCTCACCGCATCGACTGCCGAACGCTCCACCTCGCACAAAACCACGTTGCGACCCGCAAAGGCATTGACCGTAGCCGCCGACGGACCGCTATACTCCGTTCCCCACATTGGGTGCGTTGCAACCAGACGGCTGCGTGAAGGGTGTTGCGATACGATTTCGCACAACTCCTCCTTTGTCGAGCCCATATCAATCAGCGTTTGAGTCGCCCCAATACGGTTGAGCAACTTTATGGCAAGTTGCGGAATAGCATCCACCGGAGTGGCAAGCACTATCAAATCGCTCGTAGCAACAGCCTGCTCCATATCGACAATCTCATCGACCAAGCCGAGCGACAACGCCACCGATGCGTGTTGCACACTGCTATCGACTCCCACTATGCTCTCCGCCAAAGAGTGGCGACGCAGTGCCAATGCAAACGAGCCTCCAATCAGACCCAAACCTATGATGCAAACTTTCATAACTTCTACCCTTTTACAATCTCTAAAACTCCTCTTAATGTTTGGCAATCGGCACAAAGGCTCAATCGCATATATTGCTCTCCTGCCGAGCCGAATATACCGCCAGGAGTGAGGAAAACACCCTTTTCATAGAGCAACTCGTCGCAAAATTCGTAGCACTCTCTACCCTGCGGCAATCGACCCCACAAAAAGAGACCCGCCTGATTGCGACTATATGTAATATTGAGTGCATCGAAAATTGCCATACCAATCTCCTCGCGGCGATAATACTCCGCATTCTGCTGCACGTACCACTCATCGCCCAACGACAATGCAGTTGCCGCAGCTGCCTGAACGGGCAAGAACATTCCCGAATCCATATTCGACTTGAATCGCAAAATCTCATCCACACGCTCCTTTGCAGCGATAACAGCTCCCACACGCCAACCTGCCATATTGTGGCTTTTGCTCAACGAAGTGAGTTCGATTGCAACCTCCTTCGCCCCATCGACCTGCATAATCGAAATCGGCGTTGCATTACGAATAAAGCAGTAGGGGTTGTCGTTTATGAGCAGAATATCGTGTTGGCGACAAAAATCGACTATACAGCCCAACATATCGAGCGAAGCAACTGCACCTGTCGGCATATGGGGATAGTTGATAATCATCATACGCACGCCCTCCGTAGGCAGATGCTCCAAATCGGGTTGCCACATCATCTCCTCCGAGAGTGTATAACCAACCTCTTCGCCACCCGCCAAACGCACAGCAGATGTGTAGGTCGGATATCCGGGGTTTGGCACCAACACCCTATCGCCACGATTGAGATAGGTCATACAGATATGCATCAGACCCTCTTTCGAGCCAATCAGTGGCAGCACCTCGCTCTCGGCATCGAGCTCGACACCAAACTTACGCCAATACCACGCAGCGAACGCCTGACGCAACTCGGCCGTGCCTCGGTAGGATTGATAGCCGTGTACATTCGCACGTTGCGATTCGCTATTTAGCCGTGCGATTACCGATGGATGCGGTGCCATATCGGGGCTGCCGATACCAAGCGAAATTATCTGCTTGCCATCGCGTCGCAACTCTTCAATCTCACGCAGTTTCTTCGAGAAATAGTACTCGCCAACGCTCGAAAGACGCTCTGCTAATGTAGGCTTAAAACTCTTGCTCATAAACTCTACTCTCGGTTAATATTAGCTTGGTACACTCCGTATATATTGACCTCCGTACCCATTGCCCTCATACGCTCAATAAGGCGACGGAAATTATCTATATTATCGAACTCCATATCGGCGTGGAACATATAGTGCCACGGCTCGGTCGGAATCGGATAAGACTGCAACTTTGTCATATTGATTGACAAATCCTCTAACGCACCAAGTGTGTTATATAATGAGCCACTACGGTTGGGAACGTTAAAATACAACGACGCTTTATTACCATCGGTGGCCGAATATTCGGGAGCAAACTCCTTGCGATTGCAGTACTCCAACGCCAAGAAACGGGTGTAATTGTTCTTGACCGTATGGATATTCGGTGCTATGACATCAAGGTCGAACAGTTCGGCCGCCAACAGACTTGCAACGGCTGCCGTATGTTTCGAGCCGCTGTCGTGCAACTGCTTTGCACTCAATGCGGTATCACTGCTCTCAACGAGTCGCCAATTGTACTTATCGAGAAACTCACCGCACTGCAACAGAGCCATCTGGTGCGACTCAACCTCGCGAATATCCTCCAAAGCGACACCTCGATTTACCAACAGATTTTGACAAATTTGCTGCGATATCTCGCCTACTATATGCACGTTGCAACTCTGCAAAATATTGTAATTGGGCAGGATGGAGCCGGCTATCGAATTTTCGATTGCCATCAATCCATAATCGACCTCTCGACGCTCTACGACACGAGCGACATCGCGAAACGTGT
>JAZRCC010000188.1:0-1611 GCA_045635405.1 Alistipes sp. | reverse complement strand
ACCCAAGGAGTTGGGAGCTCTAATTGTCTTCCTAAGACCGCTTGGCCTCCGACTTGATATATATCGTCGGGAGAGCCACGCTACGCTTGGCGAGTCGGTTGCCGCACAGCCTACCGTAGCAGAGAGTCACGCGGTGGAGTCGTTGCGTGGTGCAATCAGTGTTGCCGACCGCTTTATGATTATTCGCGACCTGTTCGAGGGCGATGCACGACTCTACGAAAAGACCATCACCGAGTTGGATTCGTTTAAGTCGTTGGATGACTGTCTGGTCTATATCGTCGAAAACTTTTCGTGGCGACCATCGTCCGATGGGGCAAAGTTGATAATGGAGCTTATGCAACGCAAGTTTAAGTAGGGTTATGGCTAAACTATATATTGTTCCAACACCGATAGGCAACCTCGAAGATATCACTCTCCGAGCAATTCGCATATTGAAGGAGGTCGATTTCATCTTGGCAGAGGATACGCGAACATCGTCGGTCTTGTTGCACCATCTGCAAATCGATAAACCGCTGCGTTCGCACCACAAATTCAACGAACACGCTACGGTTGCGGCTGTTGCGGCTGCTATCGAGGCGGGTCGCAACGTGGCGTTGATATCCGATGCGGGTACTCCGGGTATCTCCGACCCAGGTTTTCTGTTGGTACGCACCTGCGTAGAGCAGGGTATCGAGGTCGAGACCTTGCCGGGAGCGACTGCCTGTATTCCTGCATTGGTGCAGAGCGGTTTTCCGTGTGACAGATTCTGTTTCGAGGGCTTGCTTCCGCAGAAGAAGGGGCGTGCAAAACGAATTGCCGAGTTGGCAGAGGAGCGTCGTACGATTGTGTTGTACGAGTCGCCATTCCGAGTCGTAAAGTGCTTGGAGCAGTTGGCTGCGGCTATGGGTACGGAGCGTCGTGTGGCGGTTGTGCGTGAGATAACAAAACGCTTTGAGGAGTGCGTGCGATTGCCGTTGGGTGAGGCCATACAACACTTTAAGGCTCATCCGCCAAAGGGTGAGTTTGTGATTGTGGTCGAGGGGTGTGAGCGTGCACATCGCACGACGGCAGATGAAAAAGAGGATGAAGATGAGCAGTAGAGGCGAAGATAGCGGTCGCAAACGTGGCGGATTTCAGGCTCAACTGCTATGGCTGTTGTGCCGCTCTATTGCGATTATGCCATATTGGGTGCAGTACTACGTCGTGATGGAGTTTTTATACTTCTTGTTGCGGTATGTGGTGCGTTATCGTCGTCGTTTGATTGTGCGACAGTTGTCGGGGTCGTTCCCCGAAAAGAGTATGCACGAGATAGCGGTGATATGCAACCGCTACTATCGAACACTTGCCGAGATGTTTATCGATACGATGGTTTTGGCGGGAATGAGCGTTGAGGAGCAGCGTCGTCGTTTGGTAATTGACCCGAAACATACTCTCGATTTGGCGGAGGATGATCTGCGTAATGTGGTGGTCTTGACCTCGCATTTTGGAATTTGGGAGTACGCATCGCTCACCTATAACCACATCCCGAAGTATAAATATATCGTGGCATATCACGGATTGAAAAGTCGGGCGTGGGACGATATGTATTACCGTCTGCGATGTCACTCGGATGTGATACCTGTTGAGAGTGGT
>JAZRCC010000187.1:0-2292 GCA_045635405.1 Alistipes sp. | reverse complement strand
GGGCCGTGTGCCAACTCGCGATTGAATGTGAGTGTTCGTGAACGCAACGGATTGTCGTATAATATCGAGGCAAACTACACACCATACTCCGATAGCGGTTTGGCGGTTATCTATTTCAGTTGCGAACACGAAAATGTTATGCACTGTCGCGAAATTATCGATGCCGAGATTTTGCGATTGCAACGTGAGCCACTGACTGCCCGACAACTCGCTATGGCAAAGCGTCAATACATCGCGCAGATGGCAATCTCGACCGAGGCTAACGAGGGTTATATGCTCGGCGTGGGTCGTAGCCTGCTTGTGCACGGCGAGGTCGATACGTTGGAGGAGGCGTATCGCAAGATTGGAGTAGTTACGGCAGAGCAGATTATGGAGGTAGCCAACGAGATTTGGACCAATCCATCTACATTAACCTATATATAGCAATTATGGAGGCACTTGAAACCTATATCGAGCGGATGTCCACCGCCGAAAGCGAGTTGCTGGCAGAGTTGGAGCGTGAAACATACCTGCGAGTAATCAACCCTCGTATGATTTCGGGACACGTTCAGGGCAAATTCTTGGAGATGTTGGTGCGGATGATTCGCCCGCAACGCATATTGGAGATAGGTACCTTTACCGGCTACTCGGCACTCTCAATGGCAGCGGGGTTGCCCGATGGTGGTGTGATAGATACGTGTGAAGTCGATGACGAGTTGGAGTTTATGATTCGTTCGTTTTTCGACCGCTCTGCCTATGCCGATAAACTGAATCTGCATATCGGCTCGGCTTTGGATATTGTTCCGACGCTCAACCAAACCTACGATATGGTCTTTATCGATGGCGATAAGTGCGAATACTCGGCATATTATAAGATGTTGTTCAAGTGCGGAGCTGTGCGTAGTGGCAGTTGGATTTTGGCGGATAATATTTTATGGTATGGCAAGGTCGTGGAGCAACCCGTTAAGGGCGATAAACAGACCCCTGCAATTGTAGAATTCAATCGGATGGTTAGCGAAGACGAGAGGGTGGAGAATGTGATTTTGCCGTTGCGTGATGGTATAAACCTTGTACGTGTAAAGTAGAAATATTAATAAGTTGTCGAAAAAAAAGTCGTTTTTCTAAATACGGCGACAAAAATATATCTAAATTTGTGGTTGAAAAATACTAATAAAGGTTAGCTATGGATAAGCAAGCAACACAGTTTGTAGAGAATTTTATGGCACAAGTTGTTGCCAAAAATCCCAATGAGCCCGAATTTCATCAGGCAGTAAGGGAGGTTGCCGAGTCGTTGGCACCATATATCGTTATGGACCCTGCTTTGCAGAGCCTCAAAGTTTTGGAGCGTATCGCCGAGCCGGAGCGTGTTATTATGTTCCGTGTTCCGTGGTTGAACGACCGTGGCGAGATTGAGATTAATCGTGGCTATCGTGTTCAGATGAACTCGGCACTCGGTCCATATAAGGGAGGTATCCGCTTCCACGCATCGGTGAATTTGAGTATTATGAAGTTCCTCGCTTTTGAGCAGACCTTCAAGAATAGCCTTACAACACTCCCTATGGGTGGCGGAAAGGGTGGCTCTGACTTCAATCCAAAGGGTCGCTCCGATAACGAGGTTATGCGTTTCTGCCAATCGTTCATCACCGAGTTGTCTCGCCATATCGGTCAGGATACCGATGTTCCTGCCGGTGATATCGGTGTAGGTGCTCGCGAGATTGGCTATATGTTTGGTCAGTACAAGCGTCTGCGTGACGAGTTTACGGGAACATTCACAGGCAAGGGTCTTGGCTGGGGTGGCTCGTTGTTGCGTCCCGAGGCTACGGGTTATGGCTTGTGCTACTTTGTAGAGCAGATGTTGGCAACTCGCAACGACTCGTTCGAGGGCAAGGTTGTCGCCGTTTCGGGTTCGGGTAATGTTGCACAGCACGCAGCCGAGAAGGCTATGCAACTCGGTGCAAAGGTCGTTACGATGTCCGACTCGTCGGGTTATATTTATGATGCCGATGGTCTCGATGCCGAGAAGTTGGCATATATCAAGATGCTCAAAAACGTATATCGTGGTCGTATCAAGGAGTATGCAGAGAAGTACCCTTCGGCACAATATTTCGCGGGCGAGCGTCCTTGGAGTGTAAAGTGCGATATCGCATTGCCGTGTGCTACGCAGAACGAGTTGAACGGTGCCGAGGCGGAGCGTCTTGTGGCAAATGGTTGCCGTTGTGTTGGCGAGGGTGCCAATATGCCATCGACTCCGGAGGCTATCGAGGTCTTCCTCCGCAATCGCATCCTCTACTCGCCGGGTAAGGCTTCGAATGC
>JAZRCC010000186.1:0-2846 GCA_045635405.1 Alistipes sp. | reverse complement strand
CTCCACTCGCACTCACCCTTTACACTGAATGCGCGTTCATAGTCGGCAGGAGAGTGTGGTTCAAGACAGAAAACCTCGATGCGCGCACCCGAAGGCTTGTGCATAATCACACGAGCACGAATAACCTTCGTATTATTAAACACAAGCAGCGACCCTTTGGGGAGTTGCTCGGCAAGGTTACGAAAGTGACTCTGCATAATCTCGCCATTGCGATAGACGAGAAGTTTGGAGTCGGCCCTGCACTCCAACGGGAACTTGGCTATACACTCATCAGGCAGCGTGTAGTCAAATTGATTTATATCTATATGTCGCTCCATTATTTAAGTGTTCTCGGCGATGTTTGACCGCCGCAAAAATACTTATACCATTTGTAAAATCAAAATAGCCGCATCCGCTCTCTTGCTAAAAGTGGTACGGCAAAAAATCCTGCTTTTAGTTTTATATCCTTACTCGCCGCCTTTATATCGCGAAGGTGACACTCCTGTACGTTTTTTAAAATATTTACCGAAGAATGACAATGTGGTAAAATTCAACATCTCTGCGACATCTTGAACGCTCATTCCAGGCTGTTTCAGAAGCATCTTCGCGTGTCTAATCACGAAACCTTCGATAATGCTTGATGCCGGCACACCCCGATGTTGGCGACATACCATCGACAAATATTTAGCCGTGATACCCAACTGCGAAGCATAATAATCGACGCTGCGCTCACGTACATAATGCTCCTTCAACAAATCATAGAATCGGTTTAAAACAATGATGGAGCTGTTGCGACGCGTAACCTTCGTGTCAACTTGATTATTCCCAATAACCGATAGCATCATATAGATACAGGCATCTGTCAACGATGACACAATATTATCTCGCAGCAATATGCCCTTCTCCTGCGATATACTCACAATACGTCTTGCCAACGAATTTATTATTTCGGCATGTACAGCATCCATTTCAAATATAGGATTTGTACGAGCAATCTTATCGGCAACGATGTAATCGGCTGTATCGACATTAAGTGTAGTGATATACTGTGTTTTTGCAATCATAAAATAGCCTTTGAAAGCCTTGCTACACTTAACCTTGATAATATCTCCTCGCAAAGCAAACAGCATATTACACTTAGCCTTGTACTCGGCCCCACGTATAGAAAATCTGACACTTCCTCCACTTACAACACCGACCAGAACCTCATCGGCACCACAATTGATAGTAGCAGGCATCTGCGCCGCCTCTACATATTGCAATGTGTACTCTCTCTCCTTAGCTCGCCCTTTTGGCAGGCTCCTCTCATCAGTTTCTCTTCGCATTTAACTATCTCATTTGTTATATTTTCCCACTATTGTATTACCCTCTCTAATTATTTAGGGCATACCATACGCAATGCTCCGTGCAAACAACTTACTTTCATGGGGAAACGGCCTCCACATTGTCCATCAACATCGGTATCTTCATTTGTTGGCGTAACCAACATAAGCTGACTTGTGCGCAGATACTTCACCGCCGATGTCTTTATTCCAATCATATACAGTAACATATCAAAAGCCGACACAAGAGGTGTACGCTTACGCAGAAAGATACAATCAAACACCCCATCCCTGAGGCTCGACTTACGCGCCAACGGCATTCTACCGGCAGTCTCGCCGTTAAAGACAAGCCCCATAAGCGTAGGATAATAGAAAGCACCTGAGTCTGAGGTTATTGTAAGTGGTATGCCGTGAATATTGCGCAACTCCTTAAAAGCTGCTACCACATACGCCATCTTGCCTATCCTGTGTTTTAACTGCTCGGGCGTACGCTGCGAAGTGGTGGTAAATATTCCAAAGCTGAATATGTTTACAAAGTATATCGCTTTATCTTCGTCGCTACCCATCTGCTCGACCTTACCGCAGTCAATAAGTTCAACCTCTCCATTGGCTATCTGTCGCGCCGCCTTCAATACATTGTTCGACATACCGATAGCTCCCGCAAAGTCATTCGCCGTTCCGGCGGGTATAACGCCTATGTTTATTGACAACTGCTTGTGCATCATGGCGTTTACCACGTAATTTATAGTACCGTCGCCACCTGCCACAACGGCCAAATCGACCGTTCCACACCAATCAAACGGATTGGTACCGAAACGAATGGGCAGAGGCTGCATATCATAATCGGCCTCGCGAAAAATATCGACTATACGGTCAATATTCTTCTCTATCTTACCCTTACCTGCCTTGGCATTATATAGCAATACGGCTCTCTTCATACTTCCAAAATCTCATCTATTCAATAGCCGTAAAACCATCTGTACTCTTTAACATTGGGGCCAATGAAGGAGAGTAATAAATCTTATATTTACCATCTGCTCCCGATGTTATAAAATAGACCATAATACCTCTTTGTTGCAGACTCTTGGCCAACTCAACAGCGCGCTGCGTACCCATCGCCATAAACATCGTTCCGTAAGCATCAGCTTCGGCGCACGTCGGAGCCACAACCGTAGCCGACAAAAGGTCGGTCACAGCACTCAGTCCCGTGCGTGGGTCAATCGTATGCGCCACCTTATCACCCTCTTCCGTCAAATAAAAACGACGATAGTTTCCCGATGTAGCCATTGCACAATCACTCAGCGAGATAATCTGTTGAATACTCGCTCCCACACTATTGTTGCCGTCTATTGGAGTCTCTATTCCTACTCGCCACGCACCACCCTTTGGGTTACGACCACTGCATCGCACCTCTCCTCCAATATCAACAAGATAGTTCTCGATACCCATTTGCATAAGTCTCTCAGAAGCTAAATCTACGACATACCCCTTGGCGATGGAGTTAAGGTCAATACGCACACGCTTATCGCTTTTTATCAGTCGGTT
>JAZRCC010000185.1:0-1836 GCA_045635405.1 Alistipes sp. | reverse complement strand
CTCGGCAAACGACTTTGGAGTGTACTCCTTGCCCTTGTAAGTGAACTTCTCGGGCATCTTACCGAAGTAGGCGTACAAAATACCGTTCAGACCCTCCTGCCAAGCGGTTGTAAGTTTGCGATTTGGGTTTTTGATGATGGTCGAAACGTACGCCTTCAACACAGCATCCAACTCGTTGAAGTGTGGCAACTCGGTACCATAGTTCATACCGTGATAGACCTCCTCGGGAACGATACCATACTTGTCGATAGCGTGCGTAACATCGTGGAACGCACCGCCAACAGCAAAGTTCAACGCTCCGTGCAGACGAACATACTTGACGGCCTTCTCGAAGTAGATATTACGGACAACCCACATCTCCGAGAGATCCATCTCCTCGCCACCTGCTACCATAATCTCCGACTCGATAAACGAGAGAGCCGAGAAGCACCAACACGTTCCGCTACGATACTGATTCTTCACCGAAGTGCTCTTAACGCACTTACCATCGGTAAACTTATACCAGCACTTATCCTTTGCCATAGAGGCATTGATTGTGAGGAGTGCCAGCACCAGAATTGCTAAAATCTTCTTCATAATCTTCATCTATTTTGTGTTACATTTTTACGTTTTGCCCCTCCGCCGACTACCTCTTTGTAGTCGAGATGATATTCATACACTCGACGTAGGTTATGGTCTGCGGTTTTGCACTCTTTGGCAGGCGGTAGTTCTTGCCCTTATATGCGATATAGGCACCATAGCGACCGCTCTTTATCAGCAGTGCAGCATCCTCCTCGAATGTACGCAGCGGAGTATTTGCCTGCTCTGCCATCTGACGCTGAATCTTAACGAGCTCTATCGCACGCTCTGCCGTTACGGTATATGGGTCGTCGCTCTTTGCCAACGATGCGAACATCTTGCCGTGGCGAACATAACCGCCATAGCGACCAATACCGACAACCAACTCCTCGCCCTCGAATTCGCCAACCGTACGAGGCAGTGCGAACAACTCCAAAGCCTCCTCCAAAGTTATCGACTCGATAAGTTGTCCCTTTTTCAGCGATGCGAAACGTGGTTTTTCGCCCTCGTTGGTCTCGATTTCGACCATTGGGCCATAGCGACCAATTCGAGCCTTGACCACTCGTCCGCTTGCGGGGTCGTTGCCCAAAACTCGCTCCTGACGATGCATCGAAACCTGCTGACCGACAGCCTCATCGACCATCTTGTGGAATGGCTCATAGAACGAAGCTATCATCTCGCCCCAGCCCATCTCGCCATCGGCAATACGGTCGAACTCCTTCTCGACGTTGGCCGTGAAGTTGTACTCCAAAATTGGTGCGAACTGCTCCTCCAAGTAGTCATTTACAACCATACCGATATCGGTTGGCGACAGACGGTTCTTCTCGGCACCGAAGTTCTCGCTACCCAACTTCTCGGCGATATTGTTCGAACGGAGTGTAAGCTGCACAAATCCACGTTTTTGCGATGGACGGCTGCTCTTCTCAACATAGCCTCGTGTGATGATGGTCGAGATTGTCGGAGCGTAGGTCGAAGGACGACCGATACCCAACTCCTCCATACGACGCACCAACGTCGCCTCGTTATATCGAACAGGTGGCTGTGTAAATCGCTCGGTAGCAACGATGGCGTGCGACTTCACCTCCTCGCCCACCATCAAGCGTGGCAAGTGCATCGACTCGCTACCCTCTCCGCTCTCGTCATCTACGCTCTCGGAGTACAATCGCATAAAACCATCAAAGACGATGGTCTCGCCCGTAGCAACAAAGTTGTGCGACGAGCCACTCATATCGATATTTATAGTCGTGCGGTCGATATCGGCTGCCACCAAAGTCGGAT
>JAZRCC010000184.1:0-2201 GCA_045635405.1 Alistipes sp. | reverse complement strand
CGCTTCTATGCCGAGGATATGTGCCACCCTTCGCAGCAGACAATTGAGTACATCTGGCAGAAATTCTTCGGTGCTGCCATCTCAAAGGAGGCTCGCAGCCAAAGCGAACGCATCGAGCGAATTGTCAAAGCCTCGCAACATCGACCACTCAAAGTATCGAGCAACGAATTTAAGAGATTTTGCCAACAGCAACTCGATGCCATAAAAGAGTTTCCGGAGTTAGATTTCTCGCAAGAAGTGGAGCACTTTCGGCAATATATCGACAAAATTTAGTACATTTGCACGAATTTATCCGCCTTATATATGCGTAAACTCCTATACATAGCAGCCCTAATGCTTTTGACATCGGTCAATAGCATAACTATTGCCGCACCAAAAATCGCCATCAATATCGTCATAAACGGTATGCAGGCTGTCGATTTGGAGCGATATGGCAACAACTTTGGCGATGGCGGATTTCGCCGTTTAACGACCGAAGGTGCTATCTTCACGGAGTGTTATACCGACTTCTTGCCCACGTCGCAATCGATGGCTCTTACGACCGTCGCTACGGGTACTCTACCATCGATGCACGGCATTGTCTCGACGCAGTGGTACGACCGCAACAATGACAACGCACCTTGCTACCTTGCACAACGCAGTGCTGCGTGTGACAACACAGCCCACAACGGCATAAATTCGGGCTACGACAGCAGCCACTTTACCGCCGAGACCCTTGCACAAGCCATCACGGCTTCGCATCCGCAATCACGGGCCATCACTATCGCCCAGCGTTCACATTCGGCAATGGCTTTGGCTGGTTCGAGTGGCGAGTGTTATTGGATTGACAAGAGCGGGCGTTGGGCTACGGCATCGTGCTATGCAGAGTCGCTGCCAAGTTGGGTAAATGGTTATAATCTGGTCGGAATGAACCGTGTATTTGCCATCGGAACGTGGTTTGGCAAGTTTGGCAAGAGTCAATATCACAACGAATTTGCCACCGTAGTGAAGGTTTACGACTCGGCAGTCGCACCACAAGCCAATAAGGCTCCAATTGCAGATTGGGTGGACGAGTTGCGTTATACGCCGGCCGGCAATGGGGCAACTTTTGAGTTCGCAAAACGCTGCATCGACCAACTTTTAGATGCAAAAAATGGGGGCGGATGCCGATTGTTGAATATCTGTCTTGACGTTCCGGGCAATGTCGTCGAGCGATACGGCACAAACTCTATCGAGTACGAGGATATGTTGTACTGCCTCGACACTACTCTCGCAGAGTTTTTCACGCACCTCTACTCGAAAGCGTCAGCGGAGGATGTACTCATCACGCTGACTGCGGCACGAGGGACTCTTCCGACCGCCAAACAGCGTACGACGCAACAGTTCAATAGCCGAAAAATGTTGGTTATCCTCAACGCCTTTTTGAGTGCCCTATATGGACAGGGTGATTGGGTTTTAGGCTATCACGACAAGGCCATATATCTAAATCGCAACCTTATATACAAGCACAAACTATCGGTTGGCGAGATACAGACCGAGGCGGCAACATTCGTGATGCAGATGCGTGGCATAGCCAATGCCACAGCGGGCACATCGCTCCAAAACGGGCAGAGCAGCAACGCCATTCAACGTCTGATGCAAAATTCATTCAACGCCCGTATGTCGGGAGATATTATCGTAGCACTACTACCTCGCACGCTCGACGATACCGACGGTGGGCAACTATCGGCAGGTGGCTCGCCATACAACTACGACCGCCACGTTCCGCTGCTATTCTACGGCGGAGGAGTGGCAGCAGAGCGTTATACACAGATGGTAAGCACCACTTCGATTGCTGCCACCATAGCTGCGTGGTTAAAAATTGAACGCCCGATGCAGTGCGATGGCATAGTTATAGATTTGAAACAGAAAAAGTAGATATAGAGATGAAAGACGCTATTCAGGAGGAGATTATCGAAGAGTTTTCGATATTTGACGATTGGTTGGACAAGTACGACTACCTTATTGGTATGAGCGATGCATTGCCACTGATTGACCCCGCTCACAAGAACGAAAAGTATATTATCGAAGGGTGTCAGTCGCGTGTTTGGGTCGATGCCGAGTTGGTCGATAACAAGATTGTTTTCCGTGCCGACAGCGATGCAATTATCGTCAAAGGCATTTTGGCTCTGCTTATTCGTGTGCTTGGCAACCGTACGCCACAAGAGATTGTCGATTTGAAT
>JAZRCC010000183.1:0-2206 GCA_045635405.1 Alistipes sp. | reverse complement strand
CGCTCTATGATGAGATTGCTCCATTCGAGGCAGCCCGCACCGAGAGCATCCGTCAGCGTATCCGCGAGAATATCGCAAAGTTGGGTGTCGATGTCGATGAAAATCGCCTTGAACAGGAGATGATTTATTATATCGAGAAGCTGGATATCACCGAAGAGCGTGTCCGCCTGCATAACCACTGCAAATATTTCCGTGAGGTTGCAGCCAACGAGCCACAAGCGGGTCGCAAACTCGGCTTTATCGCCCAAGAGATGGGCCGTGAGATAAATACTACGGGCTCGAAGGCGAACAATCACGATATACAGACGTTGGTCGTTCAGATGAAGGACGAGCTCGAAAAGATAAAGGAACAGGTACTCAATTTGTTGTAGTGTTGCTATGGAGAAGGTCTTGATATTTTCGGCACCGAGTGGCTCGGGAAAGACAACAATAGTGCGTGAGTTGCTGAAACGCTATCCGCAATTCGAGTTCTCGATTTCGGCAACCTCTCGTCAGCCTCGTGGGGCAGAGCAGGATGGTATTGATTACTATTTTATGAGCAACGACGAGTTTCGTCGTCTTGTTGCCGAGGATGCCTTTATCGAGTGGGAGGAGGTATATAGCGGCACGTGCTACGGCACATTGCGAAGCGAGATTGAGCGAATTTGGAAGCAGGAGCACGTTATATTGTTCGATGTCGATGTTGTTGGCGGAATCAATTTGCGACGCATCTTTGGCGAGAAGGCGTGCTCGATATTTATTATGCCGCCATCAATCGAGGAGTTGCGTAATCGCCTTGTGGGTCGTGCAACCGACTCGGCAGAGGTTATCGAGCGTCGCATAGCAAAGGCCGACCAAGAGATTGGACGTGCAGCGGAGTTCGACCACGTTGTGATAAATGACCGACTCGATGTGGCAATATCGCAAACTGTCGAGATAATCGATAATTTTTTGGCAAAATAGTTATGGATGACAGATATAGAGTAGCCCTCTATTTTGGCTCGTTCAACCCAATACACAAGGGGCATATTGCACTTGCGGAGATGGTGCTCGATCAGGATAAGGCGGACGAGGTTATTCTGATAGTATCGCCACAAAACCCACACAAAATCTATGCCGATTTGGCTCCGGAGCTGATGCGTTTCGAGATGTGCGAGTTGGCGTGTGCCGCGTCGAAATATCCCGACAGAATCAGAGCCTCGGCAATCGAATTTACCCTCGAAAGGCCATCATATACCATCAATACGCTCCGCTATCTGAACGAAAATTTTGGAGATAAGATGGAGTTTATTTTGTTGTTGGGTGCGGATAATATCTCGACCATAGATACGTGGTATTGCTATCGCGAAATTCTGCGTGACTACCCGATATTGGTCTATCCACGCAAGGGCTGCGACCCCGGCTCGTATATCGACGATGCCGATTATATGGAGTCGGCACCGTTGTACGACTACTCGGCAACGGTTGTGCGTATGGCGTTGCGACAAAATCAACCGATATCCGATATGGTATGCTCGGCTGTCGAGGAGTATATCCGAAAAAATGACCCGTGGGGCTTGACAAAAACAGAAAGTAAATAGTATAAGATGAGCAGCAAAAGATTGAAAGTTGCACTCTTGGCGGGCGGTAACTCCTCCGAAAGAGAGATTGCGTTGTGTAGTGCTTCGCAGATTGCAGCAGCGATGGATTCAACGAAGTATGAACTCTATGTCATCGACCTGTGTGGCCGCAATATGACATATACGGCAGAGGATGGCAAGCGATACGAGGTCGATAAGAACGACTTCTCGCTGACAATCGGCTCGCAGCATATATGCTTCGAATTTGCACTGATTATCATCCACGGCACCCCGGGCGAAGATGGTAAGTTGCAGGGCTATCTCGATGTTATGGGCATACCATATTCGTCCTGCTCGCAGACCTCTTCGACCATCACGTTCGACAAGATTTCGACCAAGCGTGCTGTTGCGGGATGTGGTGTCAATTTGGCAAAAGATATCTTGCTTATGCGTGGCGATAAGGTGTCGGGCGAGGATATTGTCGCACGTTTGGGCTTGCCACTCTTCGTCAAACCCAATGCAAGCGGTAGCAGCTTTGGCGTGACTCGTGTAACGGAAGTCGAGCAGATTGATGCGGCAGTTGATGCGGCGTTTGCCGAGAGTGACGAGGTGCTTATCGAGGAGTGTGTCGTGGGCCGAGAGATGGCTTGCGGTGTGCTTATTACATC
>JAZRCC010000182.1:0-3785 GCA_045635405.1 Alistipes sp. | reverse complement strand
GATGCGTTCTGCGTCAGAGCGTCGGGAGCATTGCAGACCTTTCGCAACGCCTCGACCGCCGTCTCGTAGTCGGCTATTCGATAGGAGGTGTAGCCCAGCAGATAGTTCTCCTCACGGCTCATCGTGCCCTTCGACTTGTTGTATGCCGAGATATACTGCAACGACTTGTTAAATCCATCCAAGCGGAACCACGACTCTGCTGCAATTCGCAGAAGTTGCAGACGCTCCTTCTCGGAGGTCTTCTTTATCAACGCGTCGCAGTTATCGACAACATATTTGTAGTTTTCGCGGTTGAACTCCAACTGAATAAGGTAGTATGGAATCAGCTCTTTGTAGGCTCCGCTCTCCTTTAACTTCAAAAATCCCCGATAGGCAGCATCGTATTCGCTACGCGAGTAGTGGATGTAGGCCGTATAGTAGATGGCGTGTTCGGAGTATTCACTCGATGCAGGAACTCGTTCGAAGTACTCCAATGCCTTATCGTGGTTGCCATTTACAAACTCGGCATAGCCCATTCGCACATCGTATCGCTGGCGGTCGATACGGTTGAGCGACTTGTAAGGCACTCTGTCAAAGTAGTGACGTGCTGCCGCAAAGTCACCCTTTTCGCAATAGAACTGTGCCAACAAAAACTCGACATCGATTGCGTGCACCGAGCCGGCATATCGCGACAAGTACTCCTTCATTCGCTCCTCGGCAGAGTTATCTTTCAGATGTACCGCACACAGCGTCAAGCCATACTCGACAAGGTGCATCGCTCCGACATTCTCCCTATCGACCATATCACGCAGTTCGATATAGGCGTGGCGAGCATCGACCCATCGCTTGCTCTGCAACAGGTTTTGAGCTCTATTCAATCGCATCGTAAAGTCGTCGGGCATCATCGCCATTGCCGATGTTACAAACCCGAGAGTTGCCGCTATTATTATAACCAATTTTCGCATCATTCGCCTCAATTTTATATATGCAATATATAACACACCCGCAAAGATAGCAAAACTAATTGATATATCGGAACAAAAACGTCGCTATTTATACCTTTTTTGCCCACACTCCGTGCAATTGTCCGCCCCAAAAAAAAGATTATCGGAGTCTGCAACATTGCAAACCCCGATAACATCTCACTGCGGCAAGCTCATATCGCCCGCCAAAACAGAGCCCTACTCGATGACTATAACATCCTGAAAAGAGCCGGCAGTAGAGGTACAAGTTACCGTAATAACGATATCCGACGTATGCTGTATGCTTCCGATAATCGGATCAAATTGCATTCGCAAGTTAATCATCACCGACTCGAAAAACTTCTCGGCATCACTCACCGATGCCTCAAACGTAAGCTCCGGTGCTGCAACATTGAATGCCGCCTCTATTGCACGAAGGTCCTCCTCGCTCATTCCGCCATCCTCGGTCACTTCGAAACTATACTCCCAAGTGTACCACTCATAACCATCAGAATCCTTACCGCAACTCGCAACAAAGAGTGTTGCAACCGCTGCAATTGCCAAATAGATAAACTTTCTCATATCACTTCTGTTTTCGTTGATTTCACTATGCAAATATAACGCCTTTTTTCAACACTGCAAAATCGCAGCAAAAGAGGGATAACCCTCGGATTATCCCTCTTCACACACTTAACCTCTATTTTCTGTAAAATTATGCCGAAACAAGTTTCTCCAACTCCTCAACCTGCAAGCGGAACGCCTTGTCGGTATCCATCAGATTGGAGATTGTTTTGCACGAGTGCAGCACCGTAGCGTGGTTGCGACCGCCAATAGCCATACCGATGGCCGTAAGTGGCATTTTGGTCAGTTGCTTCGCCAAATACATAGCCATTTGACGAGCCATTGCCACGTCACGCGTACGCTCTGCCGAGTTCATACGTTCGCGATCGACATTGAGGAACGAGCAGACCGTGTCGATGATATGGTCGATGGTTATCTCCTTCTGATAGAGAGAGATATAGCCCTTCAAGATATCCTTTGCCAAGCTCTTTGTAATGCGTCGTCCCATAAACGATGTGTTGGCCACGAGCGACGATATTGCACCCTCGATTTCGCGAATATTTGCCGAGATATTATCGGCCAGATAGAGCACCACCTCCTCCGGAATTTCGGCATTGAGATGGGCAGCTTTTGCCTTGATAATCTTTATCTTGGTCTGGTAGTCGGGGATATTAATTTGAGCCGACAAACCCCACTTGAAGCGGGTGAGCAGTCGCTCCTCGATATCCTTCAACTCGACAGGCGGTTTATCCGAAATGAGCACCAACTGCTTTCCCGACATCTGCAAGTGGTTGAAGATGTTGAAGAATGCCGATTGGGTACCCGGCTTGCCTGCCAACTCCTGAATATCATCCAAAATCAGCACGTCGATACCCTGATAGAAGTGGATGAAATTGGGCACATCCTTGTTTATGGTTGCAGCCTGATATTGCGACTGGAACTTATTCATTGCCACATACAACACCTGCAACTCGGGGTGACGCATTGCGATTTCGTTGCCGATAGCCTGTGCCACGTGAGTCTTTCCCAATCCCGAATCACCATATATATATAGTGGGTTGAATGGGGTGTTGTTGCCCGGATTTATCGCAACCGACATACTTGCCGAGCGGACCAATCGATTGCACTCGCCCTCGATAAATGTATCGAAAGTGTAGTTTTTGTTAAGCTGCGGATCAATTCTTCGCAGTCCGGGTAGTGTAAATGGATTAAAATTTGATATATTTGCAGTCGGAAGTGCATTGGCACCATACGAAGGGGTAGCATCCGACGGCATAGAGTTCGATGGTTGAGCCACATCGGTCTGCGGAATCATATAGCTCAAACGAGTTTGATGACCAAAAGACTCTGCAATCGAAGGGCGAAGCAACGCAATGTAGTTGTTTTCGATCTGCTCGACGAAATTTTTGCTCGGCACCCTCAAACGCAACTTTGTTCCGTCGAACTCCAACGGAATAATTGGCAGAAACCATTTAGCAAACTCCTCTGCCGTTGTTTGAGCCTTGATGCGACTGAGGCAATTTTGCCAAGCGTCCTTGTATGTTACCGAATTTGCAAGCACTGCGTTGAATATCAATAAGTTAGTAATATTTTTCCGGGTTATCAAAAGAGCCTTTTTCAACATTCGCTCCATTGACATTGCAAAGTTGTGAATAAATTTATATTAAAAAAAATACCCACCCTATTGTTTGTTTGATTTTTTATTTTATAGGAGAAAAACAACCTTTCCACATTACGATTTTAACTCACTGATTTTGACTAATCGAAAAAAATAACTATATTTGCATTTAGAAAAAATTAAAATAACTAAATAAATTTGTATAAATAAAACTAATAGCAAAATGAGCACGAACAATTTAGATGAATTGGTAAAGAGCAAAGCCCAAAAATGGCTCGATGGCGACTTCGACAACCAGACAAAAGAGGAGGTACGCCGCCTCTTGGAGGGCGACCACAACGAGTTGGTCGAGAGTTTCTACAAAGATCTCGAATTTGGCACGGGTGGTCTGCGTGGTATTATGGGTGTCGGCACCAACCGAATGAATATCTACACCGTAGGTTTCGCCACACAGGGTTTGGCTAATTATCTGAAAATCAACTTCCCTGGCGAAGAGATTCGCGTTGCCATATCGCACGACTCGCGCAACAACTCACGTCTGTTTGCCGAGCGAGTTGCCGATATCTTCGCTGCAAACGATTTCAAAGTGTTCCTCTTCGATGCACTCCGCCCAACGCCTGAATTGAGTTTCGCAATACGCCAGCTCAAATGTCAATCGGGTGTTA
>JAZRCC010000181.1:0-4661 GCA_045635405.1 Alistipes sp. | reverse complement strand
AGGATTACACCACCCACACGATAGGTAATCGTTGGACAAGGTGTGTACTCGAAGTCGGTAATATACTTGTGACCTCGTGGCTCATATACACCCTTGAAACGGTGAAGAGCCAAGTTGAACGATTGGTCGTGCTGCACAATGGTCTCATCGAGCGACGACAACAGAACGTATGTCTCGTCGGTCGTGTCAATCGGTGCAACAATCAAACCGTGATACTTACGCGTATTGCAGCCGACAATGGTGGTACTCATATAGCCACCTCGACGGTCGGTTGCCAACATTTCGCGTTGGAGCGAATACTCCAAGTTGCCAAGTTCGCGTTTATCGAAGGTTAATCCCGCCATAAATATTGATGTTTTTACGATTTACAGAGTAAAGTTACTATTTTTTTATTAAATAGTAGCATAAAAAATATATTTTTTACTTTTTCGCCGATTTTTAGTACAAAACGGCACAACAGATACGTTGTCTGCCGTTTTGCACTAAACAATCATCGCGATTTAGGCCCACTTCACAAGTGCGAAGTCCATACGGTGTGCGAGTTTTGCATTCGTAGGGAATACACGCAACGCCATATCAAATGCACCTGTCTTGCGTGGAGTGTACTCCAACTCGAATGTCACACGGCTGCCCTCTGCGCGGCTCTGAACCAAAGGCAACGAGTATGCTACATTTGCTGGCTTATCTGCCTCAACAGGTTTTGCAACTACCAACTCTACACCGATATCGTCCGCCGAGAGGTTTGCTACATCGAGTGTAACCTCGAAGTGGTACTTCTCGCCAACGTAGATTGCCTCCTTATCGACACGGGCACGCTTAACATCGAGAATGCGTACCGAATCCCACGCTGCCGATACACGACGCTTCCAAGCGGCAATCTCACGAGCCAAGATGTAGTTGTTGGCAATCATCTGGTGCTTACGCTCTGCAAGCTTGTTGTAGAAACGCTCCTCGTAGTCGGTGAGCATTCGGTTGGTTGTAAAGTTCGATGCAATATCGGCGATACAGCTCTTAATCGAAGCAACCCACTCGGTAGGGATACCCTCGGCATTGCGGTTGTAGTAGCGAGGTGCAATCTGCTCCTCGATGGTCGAGTATATCATCTCGGCATCCAAATCATCCTGGTGACGCTGGTCGGTGAATGTACGCTCCATAGGAAGCATCCAACCTGCACCCTCCTTGTAGCCCTCAACCCACCAGCCGTCGAGAACCGAGAACTGCATAACACCATTCATAACGCACTTTTCGCCCGATGTACCCGAAGCCTCCAATGGTCGTGTAGGGGTATTCAACCACACATCGACACCCTGAACCATACGACGAGCCAACTCCATATCGTAGTTCTGCAAGAAGATAATCTTACCTACAAACTCCGGCATCAACGACACCTCAACGATACGCTTAATCAAATCCTGACCCGGCTTATCATTTGGGTGAGCCTTACCTGCGAAGATAAACTGCACAGGACGCTCCTTATTGTTTACGATAGCCGACAGGCGCTCCAAATTGGTGAACAACAGGTAAGCACGCTTGTATGTCGCAAAACGACGAGCAAAACCGATTGTCAGCACCTCCGGCTTGATACGCTCCGAAACCTGAATCAACTGACGTGGCGAATCGAAACGCACCTGACTTGGGTCGGTATAGCGGCGTTTGATGGTCTTAATCAGACGCTTTTTGAGGAACATACGCTCCTCCCACAACTCCTTATCGTCGATGTTGTGAACCTTCTGCCACTCCGGAATATTGTAGAGATGACCCTCAAAGCCCTCTGGGAAGTAACGTGCATAGAGACGACGCATATTCGATGCTGTCCACGTTGGGAAGTGAACGCCGTTTGTTACATAGCCGATGTGCAACTCATTCTTGAAGTATCCAGGCCACATATTGCCCAAGATATCCTTCGAAACCTCGCCGTGCAACCACGACACACCATTAACCTCCTGCGAAAGGTTGCAAGCCAATACCGACATCGAGAACTTCTCGTTAGGGTCGTTTGGATTAACCTTACCGAGGTTGATATATTGATCCCAAGTGATACCCAACACATCAGGATAGTGCGACATATATTGACGAATCATCGACTCTGGGAAGGCATCGTGACCTGCTGGTACAGGTGTGTGGGTCGTAAAGAGCGACGACGAGCGTACAACCTCCAACGCCTCCGAGAACGAGAGTTTCTGACGACCGATAAGGTTGCGGATACGCTCCAAGCCGATAAATGCAGCGTGACCCTCGTTGCAGTGATAAACATCCTGCTTGATACCCATCTTCACCAAGGCACGGATACCACCGACACCCAACAAAATCTCCTGCTTCAAACGATTCTCCCAATCGCCACCATAGAGGTGGTGTGTTATGCGACGATCCTCTTCGAGGTTTGCCTCATAATCGGTATCGAGCAGATACAACGCCGTACGACCAACCATACAACGCCAAACACGAGCGTAGAGTGTACGACCAGGAAGTGCGATGCGAACTGTTACCCAGCTGCCATTATCGTCACGAACAGGCGTAATAGGCAACTTGAAGAAGTTTTGAGCCTCGTATGCAGCCTCCTGTGCACCCTGTGCCGAGAGACGCTGTGTGAAGTAGCCATAGCGATAGAGCAGACCAACTGCCACCATCGGAACATTCTTATCCGAAGCCTCTTTCAGGTAGTCACCTGCCAAGATACCCAGACCACCCGAGTAGATCTTCAACGTGTGGTGCAGACCATACTCCATCGAGAAGTAGGCAATCTTTGGAGTCTTTGCATCAGGAGTCTCGCTCATATATGCACGGAATTGTGCGTACACGCTATCGAGCATAGCGAGGAAGTTCTTATCGGCCTCCAACTCTGCCAAACGCTCCAACGGAAGTTTGTCGAGCAGTGCGATTGGGTTACGATTAACCTCAACCCACAAATCTTTATCGATGTACTCGAACAAATCGCGAGCACCCAAAGTCCAACTCCACCACAAGTTACGCGAGAGCTCCTCCAATGAACGAAGGCTCTCCGGCAGTGCCTTATCAACCATCACACGCTGCCAAACAGGACGCTCTACGAACAACTGCTGACGAACGAAGTTAATCTGCTCGTTGCGAGCTCCACCATCGCCAATAACTGCACGGTGAGTACGAGCGATACAACCCTCAACAGCCATCTCGTAGGCCTGCATATAGTACTTGAACATATTGTTCCACAACGCCAACTTCGACACCTCGAATACGGAAGCACGCTCGGCGGCCACCTCCTCTTCGCTCATCGAAGCATATCGCTCGATAACCGCCGAGATAGTTGCAGCACAAGCTTTGCCATCCAAGTCGTTACGCTCAACAACCGTAATACCCTTGTGGCTTGCAAGCGATGCAGCCCACACACCGAAGCCTGCCAACGTAGTGGTTACGGTAGGCACCGAGAATGCGATAGATTCGAGTGGAGTGTAGCCCCAAGGCTCGTAGTATGATGGATATACGGTCAAATCCATACCTACCAACAGCTCGTAGTAGTTCTTGTTGAAGATACCATCCTTGCTATTGAGGTACGTTGGTACGAAGATTACCTTAACCTTCGAATTGTCGCTATCGAGTCCGTTTGCAGCAATTGCCTGCGAAATCTGGTCCCAACTGCGATTTTCGAGATAGTGTGTCGAGTGGCGATACTGCGTAGCATCGATTGGCTTCGACGCATCGGCCAAGTGAGCCTGCAAATCGACACGAGCACCGTGGTGTGCCGCCGGTACGGTAACATATACCAAAACCTCACGGTCGAGTGTTGCAGAAGATGCCAAGCCCTTCAACGACTCGAAGAATACATCCAAACCCTTGTTATGGAACTCGTAGCGACCACTTGTGCCGACAATCAGCGGCTCCTGCTCGAAGTGGCAACCAAGACAAGCCTCGGCAACCTCAATCATAGCCTTGCGGGCAGCCGTACGCTTTGCTGCGAACTCCTCGCCAGCCCAAACAAAATCGTTCTCAAAACCGTTAGGCGTAACAACATCGACATCCTTACCCAACAGATATTTGCTCTCACGAGCCGTAATATCGCTAACCGTAAGGAACGCATCGTGGTTGTTGGCACCCACCTTCTCGATAGAGTGCTTTGCTACAACACCAAATTGGCGAGCCAAATCATCGGCGTTGAACTTTGTCAAATCGCCATACAGAGGCAGACCATTGCCCGCAATGCAACGACCCATCACGGTTGCGTGAGTAGTCATCACTGTTGCGATATATGGCGAGTACTTGCGAAGGTAGAGACCACCCGAACAGGTCATCCACTCGTGGAAGTGTGCTACCGTACGGTCGGTTGCCGAACAGAACGTATTAACGTAGGACTCGATTACGTGACCTGCGATATAACCAAACAGCACAGGCTCGACATAATCCCACTGACCCGACAAAGAATCGACGTGATAATCCTCCCACAAACGGCCCAAAATCTCATCCTTCTGTGCGAAGTGGGTCGTAAAGTCAATCAGAATTGCAATAGGCTCGCCGACAACATTCCAACGACCAACACGAACACGTATTCCGTCGTTATAGAGTTGCTGACGCCACGCCTTCAACAGATTGACATCCTCCGTAAACTCGATATTACCATTATCCTGCGAAAAATCGGGACCAATCGTAATGTAGTTGTCACCAAGCAACTTGAAGTCGGAGGCCAAGCGGTC
>JAZRCC010000180.1:0-2832 GCA_045635405.1 Alistipes sp. | reverse complement strand
GGAACATATTCTCCGCCACGATGGTCATATAGTCGGTGCGACGTTCGATGGTACGGCACAGCGTAGCAAATCGCTCCTCGGTCATAAATTGAGCGAGGTAGTCGATGCGTGCGTTGAGCTCGTCGGTGGTCAATCTATTTTCGATATTTGTCATCTTCGTCCATAATTTTGAGGTAACTCTCGTATCGCGAGAAGGCTATTTCGCCCCGCTCGACAGCCGCCTGCACAGCACAACCTGGCTCGTGGAGGTGGGTGCAGTTGTAGAATCGGCACTCGCCTGCGGTGCGGAGCATCTCGGGGAAGTAGTGCCACAACTCGCTATTCTCGATATCGATGAGTCCGAAACCCTTTATGCCGGGCGTATCAATTACCGAGCCTACGCCCTCGATGCGGTAGAGTGTCGAGAAGGTCGTGGTGTGTCGCCCTTTGTGGAACGACTCGGATATGGCTCCCGTTCGCACGTTGGCGGTTGGGTCTATCGCCCTAATCAGGGTCGATTTGCCGACACCCGAATTGCCCGAGAGTAGCGTTGTACGCCCCTTCATCCGCGAAGTGACCTCCTCTATGCCCTCGCCCGTGAGTGCTGCAATCTCGATAACTTCGTAGCCCGCAGCCTCGTATATGCGGCGGAACGCATCGACTTGGTAGCGGCAATCGGCCATAAGGTCGATTTTGGCGAGCAGGATGGTAGCAGGTATCTTGTACGCCTCGCACGTCACCAAAAAGCGGTCCAAAAATTCGAGTGGGGTAGCAGGCTCTTGGAGCGTCACGACCACCATCGCAAGGTCGATATTGGCGGCGATGATGTGCGACTCCTTCGAGAGGTTCGAGGCACGGCGGATGATGTAGTTCTGTCGAGGTTTGATGTCGCAGATTGCCCACTCTCCCGCCTCGTTTGGCTCGATGACCACACGGTCGCCCACAACTACGGGGTTGGTCGAGCGTACGCCACGCAGTCGCAGACGGCCACGAATACGGCACTCGATAACGGTGTCGCCATCGAGCACATCATACCAACTTCCCGTTGTGCGAATAACTAAACCCTCACGCGTCATACGGCAATGTTTTTGAATGCTTCGAGACTCTGCAACGCATAGTCGGATATCTGTCGCACGGCGTGGAACGTCAGCGAGGAGTCGATATAACTCTTATCGACGAGGTGGAGTGCCTCGTTTAGGTGCCAAAAAGCGACATACGCCACACTCAACACCACTCCATATTTGAGCAGCGAGAGGACGATTCCGAGCAGTGCATTCACCCCGCCAAGTCCTACGGCCGAGAACAACCCTCCGAGAAGTTTGGCAAGGAGCGTTGCGGCGATGAGCGATGCGAGAAATATGGCGATAAAACCTGCAATATGGGCATACTGTTCGTTGATTTTCAACACGCTACCCGCCGCAGCACCATATCGTGAGGCGAGGTATATTCCCGCCAAGATGCTACCTATCGAGAGTAGCTGCGAGATGAAGCCGTTTCGCCATCCGCTGACTATGGCGATGACGGCAAATATTGCTGTGAAAATGTCAAAAGCGTTCATAAAAAACAAATTTGCATCCGAAATGGATGATATTCATTGCGAAGTTACGCTTTTTTTTCGACAAATTCCTATATTTGCACTATAAACCGAACAAATTTTTGAAAAAATTATGCGACAACTTCGATATACACTCCTGCTCATAGTCGCCCTGTTGGTGTTTGGCAATGCCGAGGCACGTCAGATTTTTAATCTGAACAATGGTTGGAGATTCTTCTTTACGAGCGAAAATTCGAGCGACGAAGCCCGATATGTGCGTATTCCTCATACGTGGAATAGCGATGCTATATCCTCGTTGCAACTTCATCAGGCGGTGGGCAACTATCGTCGTTCGCTCTATATCCCTGCCGAGTGGAAGAACAAGCGTATCTACATCCGTTTTGCGGGTGTGCAGAGTGTCGCCAACCTCTTTGTCAATGGTCAGCACGCAGGCGAACACCGAGGTGGTTGGACCGCCTTCACGTTCGACATCACCGACAAGGTTTTCTGCGGTGGCGACAATACGGTGTTGGTGATGGTGAGCAACGTCTTCAACAACGATGTGCTGCCAACATCGACCGAGGAGAATCTCTATGGCGGTATCTATCGCGATGTGGAGTTGATTGTCACCGACCAGATTGCCGTTTCGCCCGCCTACTACGGTACCGATGGTATCATCGTGTCGCAAAAGGCGGTTACGGCGGATGCGGCAGAGGGCTCGGTAGAGGTCGCTGTCAGCAGCAATACGGAGCATCCGCAGAGCATAACGCTCGACATCCTCTCGCCCGATGGATATGTCGCCGTGACAAAGAGTATCAAAACGAAAATCACTGCACCGACCGTCACCATCCCTTATGCGGTGCAAAATCCCGAATTGTGGTCGCCATCGCTGCCACGCTTATATACGGTGCGTGTCACGGTTGGTCGCGATACGGTGGCGGTGCGTACGGGTTTCCGCAGTATCGCTATGGATAAGTATAACCGACTGACAATCAATGGCAAACCTTGTCGCATAAAGGGTGTAAATCTCCACCACGACCACTCTGTCGAGGCTAATGCTTTGAGCGATGCTCGTATTCGCACCGATGTCGAGACCATCCGCGATATGGGTGCCAATGCCATCCGCTCGGCAACGGCTCCACACGCACAACTCTTGTACGATATCTGCGACGAGTCGGGCGTGCTGGTGTGGGTTGATACTCCGTTTACACAGTCGCCATTTTTGAGCGATATCGCCTTCATCGACTCGCCACGTTTCCGCGAGAATGGTCTGCAACAGTTGCGTGAAATCATCTTGCAGAATGCCAACCACCCGTCGG
>JAZRCC010000179.1:0-4592 GCA_045635405.1 Alistipes sp. | reverse complement strand
TCTTCGCGAACTCGAACCCAGTACGTTCGAGGATTTGATTGCGATGAATGCCCTGTATCGTCCGGGACCGATGGACTACATCCCCGACTTTATCGACCGTAAGCACGGACGTAAGCCTATCGAGTACGATATTCCGATTATGGAGAAGTACTTGAAAGATACATACGGCATTACGGTATATCAGGAGCAGGTGATGTTGCTATCGCGTCTGCTTGCCGACTTTACGCGTGGTGAGGCCGATACGCTGCGAAAAGCGATGGGTAAGAAGATTAAGTCGAAGCTTGACGAACTTCGCCCAAAATTCATCAAAGGTGGTACCAAAAACGGTCACAACAAGACCATCTTAAATAAGATTTGGAAGGATTGGGAGCGATTTGCATCGTATGCGTTCAACAAGTCGCACGCAACGTGTTACTCGTGGGTGGCATACCAAACCGCATACCTCAAAGCCAACTTCCCATCCGAATATATGGCTGCTCTGTTGAGTAGCAACCTCAACGACATATCGACACTCACAGCCTATATGAATGAGTGTAAGAATATGGGTATCAACGTATTGAGTCCCGACGTAAACGAGTCGATGTTGATGTTCTCGTCCAACAAAAAGGGTGACATCCGTTTCGGTCTGGCGGCAATCAAAGGTGTTGGCGAGGCTGCTGCACAGTCGATTATCGACGAACGCGAGAAGAGTGGCCCATACAAGGATATCTACGACCTGTTCGAGCGTATGGACTACACCCGTATCAACCGCAAGTGTGTGGAGAATATCGCATACGCCGGTGGTCTCGACTCGTTGTGTGACTTCCCTCGCTACAAGCTCTTTGGATGCAATCAGGGAGGCAACTCGACCGAGCCATTCATCGAGCAGCTCATTCACTACGGACAACGCTACAAGAGCGAAAAGGATAACGCCCAGCAGAGTCTGTTCGGTGGCGATAGCGGAGTCGATACTCTGCAACGTCCAACTGTTCCTAATTGCCCGGAGTGGAATCGTTTGGAGGGTTTGCGATACGAACGCGAGGTTGTCGGTATCTACCTATCGCAACATCCGCTCGACGAGTACAAGCCCGTCATAGAGAAGGTCTGCAACTCGACAATCAGCAATTTGGACAACATCGAAGAGCACGTTGGCAAAGAACTTGTGTTTGCGGGTATTGTGGATACGGTCGAGCATAAGTCGTTCGACAACCGCACTTGGGGCGTGATATATTTGGAGGACTATACGAGTCGTCACGAGATAAAGCTGTCGGGCAAGACCTATGAGCAGTTCCGCATATTTATGTTCGAGGGCTACTACCTGTTGATTCGTGCCTCGGTGGTTAATCGCACATTCAAAGACAAAAACGGCAACGACACATCGAGGACATCGCTCCAAATCAACTCGATGGTACAACTCGGCGATGTGCGGGATAGTATTAAATCGGTAAATCTGTCGATACCTATCTCCGATTTGAGCGAGACATTTATCGACGAACTCGATACGGCCATCAAGAAATCGAAAGGCAAGGCACAACTTCGTATCACGATTTACGATAAGGAGGGCATCTCGGTGAAGATGCACACCAAGAAGCGTCGTGTATCGTTGGGCGAAGAGCTTTGTAAATTTATAGACAAGAACGAAATAGAGTATTCAATTGATGTATAACAACTAAAAACTAAAAAATTATGGCACTTCAAATCACAAATGAGAACTACGAAGCGTTGATGAGCGACTCGAAACCTTTGGTAATCGATTTTTGGGCAGAGTGGTGTGGCCCTTGTTTGAGCATTGCTCCTATCGTTGACGAGCTTTCGGCTGCTTATGCCGACAAAGTAAACATCGGCAAGTGCAATGTCGATAGCAACGACGATATTGTAGCCTTGTATCGTGTTCGCAACATCCCTACCCTCGTATTTATCAAGGGTGGTCAGGTTGTTGACAAGCACGTCGGAGCAATTTCGCGTAACGACTTGCAGGCAAAAATTGAGGCTCTGCTCTAATACGCACGACCTATGAAGCGACTACTTATCTCGCTGATGATGCTCTTCGGCGTTATCGGCACTATGGTAGCAGAGGAGAGCCACGCAACTGTAAAGGTATCGTCGGAGAACTTTGCCGAGTTGCGTCAGAACACCCCGCTGTTGGTTGTCGATTTTTGGGCAACGTGGTGTGGTCCGTGTCTTCGTCTTGCACCTATCCTCGAAGAGGTGGCAGCAACGATGAAGGGCAAGGTCGTAATCGGCAAGTGCGATGTCGATGAGAATCGTGCTTTGGCACAGAGCTTCGGCATCCGCTCCATCCCTACCCTGATATTCTTCAAAGATGGCAAGAAGGTCGAGCAACACTCGGGACTCCTCTCGCGTGAAGCACTTATCGACAAAATCAATGCACACTTGTAAGAGGTCAGATATCAAAAAAATACGCTCCGAAAATTCGGAGCGTATTTTTTTTGCACGCTATAAATTACTCCTCTTTTACAAGGTTAAATTTAGTAGAAATCTCCTTTTGGTCAATAGCTTGACGCAGATTGAAGCGTTTCTTTTGAGTAACATATCCTGCCTTTTCGCAAGTAACCTCAATCTGCACATTTCCCGAATTGTTGTAAGTCAAACCTCTAACATCGAAAGTCTCTGTTGTTTCGTATGGTGTTGAGCCTACGTAATTCTGATTGGTATTCTTCACCTCTGGTGTCGAAGATACGATTCGCATCGAAACATCTGCACCCTTTGGCGACGAATCGAGATACCAACGGATAACGGTCGATTCCAACGATGTATTACCATCGCCCGTCACTTGCTTATTAGCCTCCTGTTTTGGAGTTGCTGCCTTTTTCAGGAAGAATGCTATACGATCCCAATCAATATCCTCCAAAGCCGATGCGTATGCACGATTGAGCACATTCGAAGCGGCATTGAAATCGTACGATAAGCCTTGCAGATTGGCACGACCAACAGCGGACACATTCGGATATACCAATTGTCTGTGATTATCATAGACCTCTACTCCGAGTTCTACGACAGCAGCCCATCCAATACCCGAAAGCCAACTGATATTGTACTCCTTAATCGAGAGGGTCATCATATAATCGGTTGCAATATCTGCATCCAAATTAAAACCAAGAGTACGCATATAGCGACGAGCACTCTCCGACACAAATGAGTGCACATCCGGAGATACTGTTACTTTTGGCATTGAAACCGTGCTGGCATCATACTTTTTCAGCACATTGGTATTTGCTCTTGCATCTTTGGCACTCAAACGAATACCGTAATCGAGACCGACAAACTTATTCGATTGTGCATCACGAACCAAAGCAAGGTTGACAACTTTTGGGGCTGGTGCAACATACTTTGTCGTACCACAAGACACAAACATTACCACACCATATACCAACAAAAGCAATATACTCTTTTTCATAATATTTATATTTATTAATTATTTGATTTAAGTTTAATAAGTTTTGCACTTACAGTAGTCTTAAATACAACATCCTTAATTTTCTTACTCTTCTTATCGCTATCTCCGTTATCAATATTTGTCGATACGATTGGTTCAATAACGCCATCAGCACCCTCTAACTTTGCCAAATTGATAAGACGATAAATCGCCAATCTACGCACAACTTCCTCTGGATTCATAATCATATCGCCAGGCAAACGGTGATCATTAGCCAAATAACCGAGTTTTACTATACCTACATACTCACATTGCCAACCCGTTTTTGGATTAAGACGATAAATAAGTTCGAAGTCCTCCTCCGGACACTCGATTTTTCGAAGTGATCCATTATAAGCCTCACTATATACAATTGTAGCATCGGCTGAAACCGTGTTAACTATTTGATAATCTGCACGAGTTAAATTTAACTCATCCAAAGAAACCGCATTCACGGTATTGACTGCTTTTGGAATAACAAGCATATTATTTGAGCCACAAGATGTAAGCAGGCTCGCAAGACAAAGGGCAAAAATTAAATTAATCTTTTTCATAAATTTCAGTGTTTGGTAAATGATTATTTTTAATGTCCCATACTCCTACAACGTGCGCATACATAAAAAAAGCGCGGACAAAACTCTGTTTATCTGCTTCTGAGGTCTTCGACTACCTTGCACCAAATAAATGAGTAAAGCCCACGCCGTTAGGCGTGAGCGTCATTGCTTTACTCCTGGTGCTAATTGAAAGTGTCGAAGTTTCAGAAGCCAGAATAAAAACTAAACGCTTTTTCCTTGATATTTTATAATGTATGCACCTTACGTGCTAATGCTCCATAGGCAATCTTTTTATATAATTATATCGCAAATTTAAGAAATATTCTAAAAAATCGCAAGACCCACAACTAAAAAAAGATTGACTACCGCTTTTGTGTAGTCAATCTTTTATCGCTTTGAGTCGTGCTCTATACGCAACCCTGTGCTATCATAGCATCGGCAACCTTCATAAAGCCACCGATATTTGCACCCTTAACATAGTTTACATAGCCATCCTCCTCGGTGCCATACTTAACGCACACCTCGTGGATGTTCTGCATAATTGAGTGTAACTTCTCGTCAACCTCCTCCTTGCTCCACTTAATACGCATAGAGTTCTGCGACATCTCCAAGCCCGAAGTGGC
>JAZRCC010000178.1:0-4009 GCA_045635405.1 Alistipes sp. | reverse complement strand
CATCGTGCAGTCGCCACCCTCGGCGTGGTGGATATCGACAGGATAGCCCGCCTGTGCGATAACATCGTCGAACGAACGCTGGTGCAGGATATCGTCTGCCGTCATAACGTACTGACCTACAATCACACGGCTTTCACGGATGCCCATAAAGTCTGCCGAGTGGTCAATCCACGACTCCTCGAAGCCCGGAACATACTCTTTGAGGTAGCGGGCAACCTCGTACATCTGCTTGCGTGCATCGTGCTCGCCACGGGTATAGCTCTCGGGTTTGGTCGAATCGACACCATTTACACGGGTCATATTCACCCAAATCTCGTCGTCGCGCAGACCCGTAATGAGGATAGTGCGGGCAACAGGAATCTGCAACCCTGCCTTCTGTGCCTCCAAAATACAGCCACGCAGACCCACGGTAATGAACTTACCCTCACGGAATTGCGATGGAGGCATAACATCCATATCGTACTTCTCGGGCTCGTTGCATATCGCATCACGGAGTCGCTGCATAGCAACGCCACGCATCTGATACATCAACGTAGGTGGCTGCATACCGCCATTCTCGTCGCCCTTCGTAAAGGCTACACCACTGCGTGCCGCAACGTCGCCATCGCCCGTACAGTCGATAACGCACTCTGCCAAGATAGCCTCACGGCCACCCTTGCTCTCGATGATTACGCCCTTTATAGCACCATTCTCAACGATAGCATCGGCAACAAAAGCGTAGCACAACACCTCGACACCCATCTCGTCCATCAACTCCCAAGCAACGCTCTTCACCTCCTCGGGGTTGATAATCGTAAGGCTCATATGGTTCAAACAGCGTTTGTGTTCGCTCGCAGCACCTCGTGCCACCAAGCGGTCGTGCAGACGCTGTGCTCCGCCTCGTACAACCTGATTGCCCTTTGGGCCCAGATATGCCAAAATAGGCAAACCGATGGTCAAATTACCACCCAAATAGCCACGTTGCTCCAACAACATAACCTTCGCTCCACCTCGGGCAGCAGACTCGGCAGCCATCAATCCCGCAGGACCGCCACCGACAACAAGTACATCGACTTGGGCTCGAACTGCTATCTCGCGAGCCTCTTCACGAATTGTCTTCATAATTTTCTGATTGGTTTTATATTGTTACATAATTTTTATCATCTCCTCCGTAAATTGTGCCGTGCGACGATACAACGCTGTGCGATACTCGACCATCTCGCGACGCTCTGCGTTTGGCGTATAGGTGCGGATAATCTCGCGACACATCACCGCCTGTGCAGCCTCGATAGTCGGATAGATACCGCCGACAACCGCAGCACAGATTGCCGAGCCGAGGGCACACGACTGTTTGCAAGCCGACACCTCGATAGGTTTGCCGATAAAGTCTGCCAACATCTGCATAACGAATGGCGACTTCTGCGAAATGCCACCCACGCCGATGAACGAGTCGATATCGATATCGCGAGCCATAAGGTGGTCAACGATGGTCTTCATTGCGATTGCCGTAGCCTCAACCAATGCGTAGTACAACTCGCCCGGCGTAGTCGAGAGTCGCAACCCCATCAAGGAGCCCCACAGACGCTGGTCGGGGTCGGGCGAACGGCGACCGTTGAGCCAATCGGTAGCAAACGGTGCATCGCGACGTTCGGCAAGTGCCATAGCATCGTTTGTCAGGTGCATCATTATCTCGTCGAGGCTCTCATCGACCAACTTTTGGCGAGTCTGCTCATCGACCAACGTGGTGTGTGCCAATGTCTTTTCGATAGGGTACGACAACGTACGACGCAGCCACGCATAGGCGTCGCCAAATGCCGACAGACCAACCTCGAAGCCGACCAAATCGGGCAGAATACAGCTATCGGCCTGACCAAATACGCCATCGATAATGCGACCTTGCAGACGCTCGTGCGGCATTACGAACATACAGCAGCACGATGTGCCGAGGTTGATAACGCCACGACGATATGCCACACCCGCACCAATTGCTCCCTGATGCGAATCGACATTGCCGCAGCCGATAAGTGTATCCGACGGCAGACCCAACTCCGCAGCCCACGCAGCCGAGATAGTGCCGTAGGCCTTGTCGCAGGTATATTTTGCAGCACGCATAGTGCGTAAAATCGGCAATATCGCCTCGTCGAGCGAAGCGAAGAACTCCTCGGGTGGAAAACCTCCCCACTCCTCTGACCAGAACATCTTCTGTGCAGCGTTGCAGTGGCCGATACGCGAACGCTCGATATCGTTTGTTCCCGTGAGCGTTGCGGCGATAAAGTCGCTCTGCTCGATAACCGAACGGGCAGCAGCACGCACCGCTGGCGATGTGCGAAGCAGGTGCAGCACCTTCGACCAGAAGCACTCTGCCGAGTAGTGGTAGCCCGACACCTTCGTATAATCGACAGGCGAACGGTGGCAAGCCTCCTCGATTTCCGCCGCCTCCTCGACTGCCGTATGGTCCTTCCACAAGACAAACATCGCATCGGGATTCTCGGCAAACTCCTCCTTCAACGATAACGGAACAAGGTGTTCGTCGGTCAAACAAGGGGTGCTGGCGGTAGTATCTACCGCTATCGCCTTCACACGAGGGCGAATGTCGGCGTGGTTATCCAAGATGGCGTGCAGAACCGTATGCAGACCCTCCAAATAGTCCTTCGGATGTTGGCGGAAACGGCTCTCGGCTGCCGAGCAGAAGCGTCCCTCACGCCAACGGGCGTAGTAGTGTACCGCCTCGTCAATCTGCTCTCCCGTAAGGGCATTTACCAAGATGGCTCGTACCGAGTCGGAGCCATAGTCAAGACCTATAACATAATCTCTCTCCATAGTACTTATTGCATTATTTTTGTTTTATCTCTTTTTAGGTTTAGTAGTAGTCGTTTTATATCAACGCATTCGCTTCGAAAATGCCTTCGGACGCTCCATAATTTCGGTATAGGTACGACCAAACGCATCGGTCAGTTCGACCCTGACGGTGCTTGTAGGCGATTGGCACTGCACAAGGAACATATTTGGCACGTGCGACGGCGAGTTATAGCGGTTGCTATTCAGGTCACGACGCCATACGCTGATTGGGATGTAGTATGCCACCGTATATTGCGGATTCTCCATAGGTTTGTGCAGCACCTCGACTTCGCAATCGCCCTCCCAAGCACGGAGCCTCCAAGCAGGGTCCCAACCCCACGTGTTAATCATCACCTGATTGGGGTTTTTGGCAGCATAGTCGGCAAAGTCCGTACGTTTGTCGTTGCACGAGAGGAATACTCGCACCTCGCCATCCGTTTGGTAGTAGCGGCCAACCTCATTGAGGTCGAAGGTGCGGAACTGACGCTCGCAACCATCGTCAATCGAGGTGAAGTACCACGATATATCGCTGCCATCGACATCGAATACCTCGAAGCCCGCAGGTGTGCCATCGGGAGCAAGGTGTACGCCACCGTGGGCAGCCGTAACCCACCAAGCACCGCAGATTGCACTCACGTTATGGTCAACAATGTTTGCAATATTTGGCTTCGTAGCGTCATCCCTACCATACGCAGTGCGGTTGTGGTGTGTGTGACCCGTGATAAGGTGGACGTTCTGAAACTCTTTCAGCACCGCAGTCAGACGATCGACCTCCTCCCAACTATGTCGAGTGCTGGCAGCATTCGTAAAGAGGGTTGCCAACGAGGTTGCCGAGGCATCCTTATAGTAGAACAGCGGGCAGTGCATACCTATCACAATCGGGGTACTCTTATCCTTGACAAGTGCCAAATCCTTTTCGAGCCAATCGATTTGATTTTGCGTAATGCGGTGGGCGAAATCACGAGCACCGACGATATTTTTGCCCTTATAGCCTCCGGGCGAGTTGCGATACTCGATATTGTCCAACACAACGTAGTGAACATCGCCCACATTGAACGAGTAGTATGTTGGACCAAATGCCTGACGAGCCTTTGCATCCGACAGAAAATCGGTATCGGCAGAGTGTGGCACAGCACCATCGTGGTCGTGGTTGCCCATTGCGAAGTCGGGTCGTAGCCATGTCGTTCTGTGA